>NZ_JBEZLR010000030.1:0-97368 GCF_040652275.1 Streptomyces sp. NPDC048275 | reverse complement strand
AGGAGATCCGGGCCCTCTGGTTCCGGGCCGGCGGGACGCTGAGTATGGAGGAGCGGCGGGAGTACCAGCGGCTCGTCCTGGAGTGGGCGGAAGACGACCGGCCGGCGCCCCTTGGCGTGTCAGCGTCTGCCCGACCGCCCCAGCAGCCACAGCAGATACGGCCCCCCGACCAGCGAGGTGAGCGCGCCGACCGGGATCTCCAGCGGCGGCACCAGCGTGCGGGCCACCAGATCGGCGGCGACCACGATGAACGCGCCGGTCAACGCCGAGGCGAGGAGGGGGAGGTGTGGGGTACGGGTGAGGCGGCGGGCCAGCTGGGGGCCGGTGAGGGCGACGAAGCCGATCGGGCCCGCCGCGCCGGTCGCGGTCGCGGCGAGCACCACGCCCAGGACGGTCAGGCCCAGTTGGGTGCGCTGGACGCGGACGCCGAGGGCGGCCGCGGTGTCGGGGTCCAGGCCGAGCGGGCGCAGCGCGCGGTTCGCCCACACCAGGGCGGGCAGGGAGAGCAGCAGTACCCAGGACAGGGGCCCGGCCTGCTCCCAGCCGCGTCCGTTCAGGCTGCCCGTCAGCCACAGTTTGACCTGCTCGGCCTCGGCCAGTTCGCTCTCGGTGAGGTAGAGCTGGACGATCGCGGAGAGCGCGACCCCGATCCCGACCCCCGTCAGCACGAACCGGCTCGGCTGCATCCCGTGCCGCCAGGCCAGTACGTACACCAGGGCGGCGGCCGCGAGACCCCCGGTGACGGCGACGGCCGGGAGCGCGCCGGGTGAGGCGACCGTGCCGGTGGCGAGCGCCAGTACCGTCGCGGCGGCGGCACCGTGGCCGACGCCGATGACGTCCGGGCTGGCGAGCGGGTTGCGCGTCACGGTCTGCACGAGTGCCCCGGCCAGCCCCAGCGCCGTGCCGACCAGCGCGCCGAGCACGATCCGCGGGACCCGCAGTTCACCGACGATCAGGTCGTAGGGGCCTCCGTGGCCGCGCAGCACCTGCCAGACCTCGCCCGGCGGGACGTACGACTGCCCGACGCACGCCGAGAGCAGCATGACGCCCGCGAGGAGCACGAGGAGCACGGTGGTGACGGCGGCGGAGCGCCGGTGCAGGAGAAGGGAGAGGCCGCGGTGGCGGAGTACAAAGAGGCCGGCCGAGCGCGGATGGGCGGGGGCCGTGGTGGTCGTCCGGGTCACGCGGCCACCCCTTTGCGCCGGACGAGTACGACCAGCACCGGCACGCCCACCAGCGCGGTCATCACCCCGGCCGGGACCTCCGCGGGGGCGCGGACCACCCGGCCCGCCACATCCGCCGCGAGCAGCAGGGCGGCGCCGAGGAGGGCGGACAGGGGGAGGGTCCAGCGGTGGCCGCCGTTGACCAGACGGCGAGCGAGGTGGGGTACGGCGAGGCCGATGAAGGCGATGGGGCCCGCGGCGGCGACCGCGGACGCGGTGAGCACGGTCGCGCCGAGCGCCGCACAGCCCCGTACGAGCGCGACCCGGTGGCCCAGCGCCCGCGCCGTGTCGTCGCCGAGCGCGAGCGAGTCCAGGCCGCGGGCGCAGGCCAGCACGAGCAGCGCGCCGGCGATCAGGAACGGCAGCATCCGCCCGACGGTCCCGGCATCGCGCCCGCTGAGCGCGCCCACCTGCCAGAACCGGAACTGGTCCAGCGTGGCCGAGCTCGACGTCAGGACGACGGTCGTCGCCCCCGCCGTCATCGCCGACAGCGCGGTCCCGGCGAGCGCCAGCTTGACCGGAGAGGCCCCGCCACGTCCGCGCGAGGCGATGGCGTACACGACACACGCGGCGGCGACGGCGCCGGCGAAGGCGTACCAGACGTACCCGCTGAAGCCGTTCGCCCAGCCGAGCACGATCGCGCACACGACGCCGGCCGCCGCGCCCTGGCTCAGCCCGAGGATTCCCGGGTCGGCGAGCGGATTGCGGGTGACCGCCTGCAGTGCCGCCCCCGAGAGCCCGAGGGCGGCACCCGCGGTCAGCCCGATCGCCGTCCGCGGCACCCGCAAGGACCGTACGACCAGCGCGTCCGGTGAACTCCCGCCGTGCACCAGGGCGTCGAGGACGGTGGACAGTGGGACCGGGCGGGTGCCGACGGCGAGGCTGAGGACCGCGGCGGTGACGGTGAGCAGGAGGGCGACGGTCAGCCAGACCGTACGCGTACCCGCGGACGTACGACGCGTCACTTGCCTATGGTGTCCGCGAGCTGCTGGACGACGAGCCGGGCGGCGGTCGGTCCGGCGTTGAGGTACCAGGGGTCGTCGTCGACCTTCACCGCGTGCCCGGCCTCGACGGCCTTCATCGACTTCCACAGCGGTCCGGCGAGCACGCTCCCGGCGTCGGTCTCGGACGCGTCGCCCTGCACGGAGTAGAAGATCCAGTCGCCGTCGGCGACGTCGATGCTCTCCGCCCCGATGTCCTGCGAAATCGCGTTGAACTGCTGGGACTTGGGGCGTCCGATCCCCATGTCGACAGCGAGGGAGCCGGTGAAGGAGGACACCCCGAACATCCGCGTCCGGTCGGGCGTGAACCGCACCATGGACACGGCGGGGTCACCCAGCTGCTTTCCGCTCTCGGCGGCGTCGCCCACGATGTCGTCGAGCAACTCCTGCGCCTTGTCCGCCTTGCCGACGGCGGCGCCGACGAGCAGCAGGTCCCGCTTCCAGTTGATGCCGTTGCCCGCCGTGACGACGGTGGGCGCGATCTTCGACAGCTTCGGGTAGAGATCACCGAGCGAGTCGTTGACCAGGATCAGATCCGGCTCGGCGGCGGCCAGGGTCTCCAGATTGGGCGCCTGCCGGGTCCCCGCGTCGGTCATCGCGGCGAGTTTCTTCTTGTACGTCGGGAAGGCGTCCGCGAGATAGTCCGGTACGAGTCCGGCGTTGTCGGCGCGGGTCGTGGCCGTGGGGACGATGCCCAGGGACAGCAGGTCGTCCAGCTGTCCGGTGCTGAGCGCGGCGATCTTCTTGGGCTCGGTCTTGATCTCCGTCTTGCCCTGGAAGTGCCCGACGGTCCTCGGGAACTCGCCGTCCTCGGCGCTGCCGGCGCCCATCCCGTCCTCGACGGCGCTGGGCGCGACGGAGGGCCCTTCGGAAGCGCCGGCCACGAGGTTGCGGTCGCTGCCGGCGCTGCTCTCGCTCTTCGAGGAGCCGGTGCTGTCCTCGTCCCCGCTTCCGGACGAACATCCGGCCAGCAGCCCGCCGACCATGGCAACGGCCACGACGGCCTTCGACCCCAAAGTGCGCACAAGAACTCCGATCAATGAATAAGGCAAGGCTAACCTTAGCCATATATCGGAGGGGTGGGCGCAGGGGGGCCGGGCTGCCTAGTGTGGAAGGACGCGCAGCGACGTACGAGGAGGTCCTCGCGATGGCCATCGAGCTGAACCACACGATCGTCGCCGCCCACGACAAGCAGGCCTCGGCCCAGTTCCTCGCCGACATCCTGGGACTCCAAGTAAGCCCGCAGTACGGCCCGTTCATGCCGGTCCCGATACCCAACGGCGTCACGCTGGACTACATGGACATCGAGACGACCGAGCCGATCACCCCACAGCACTACGCGTTCCTCGTCTCGGAGGACGAGTTCGACAAGATCTTCGCCCGCATCCAGGCCGCCGGCCTCACCTACTGGGCGGACCCGTCCCACCGCCGCGTCAGCGAGATCAACACCAACGACGGCGGCCGGGGGACCTACTTCGACGACCCGAACGGCCACAGCATGGAAATCCTGACGAGGCCGTACGGGAGCGGCGAGGGCTGACTTCGCGTGACGGTCGAGAGCGGGGACGGAGCGCCGGTCAGTCCGTGCCCGACTCGATCGCCGCGTGGTCGAGCGCGTCGGCGTCCACCGGTACGGTCTCGTCGCTCGCGGCGATGACCTCCGCGCCGCCCGGGGGCAATTCGCCGATGAGGCCGCTCCACGCGGTGAGCCGGCCGTGGGCGGCGTACTGCTCCAGCTTGGTCCGGGAGTCGGCGATGTCGAGGTTGCGCATGGTCAGCTGGCCGATGCGGTCGTCCGGGACGAACGCCGCGTTGACGCTGCGCTCCATGGACAGCTTCTCCGGGTGGTAGCTGAGGTGCGGGCCGGTGGTGTCGAGGACGGTGAAGTCCTGGCCGCGGCGCAGCCGCACGGTGACGCTGCCGGTGATGGGGAACCCGACCCAGCGCTGCAGGCTCTCGCGGAGCATGAGCGCCTGCGGGTCGAACCAGCGGCCCTCGTAGAGCAGCCGCCCGAGCCGACGCCCGTCGACGTGGTACATGGCGACGGTGTCCTCGTTGTGGACGGCGTTGAGCAGCCGCTCGTAGGCGATGTGCAGCAGCGCCATGCCGGGGGCCTCGTAGATGCCGCGGCTCTTGGCTTCGATGATGCGGTTCTCGATCTGGTCGGACATGCCGAGTCCGTGCCGGCCGCCGATGAGGTTGGCCTCCCGGACCAGCTCGACCGGCGACTCGAACGCGCGCCCGTTGATCCGCACCGGCCGCCCGTGCTCGAACTCGACGGTGACGTCCTCGGCCGGGACGTCGACCTCGGGGTCCCAGAAGCGGACACCCATGATCGGGGAGACGATCTCCAGCGAGGTGTCGAGGTACTCCAGGCGCTTGGCCTCGTGCGTGGCGCCCCAGATGTTCGCGTCGGTGGAGTAGGCCTTCTCGGCCGAGTCCCGGTAGGGCAGGTCGCGCTCGGACAGCCAGGCGGACATCTCGTGCCGGCCGCCGAGTTCGGTCACGAACGACTGGTCGAGCCAGGGCTTGTAGATCCGCAGGGCGGGGTTGGCGAGCAGGCCGTAGCGGTAGAACCGCTCGATGTCGTTGCCCTTGTAGGTGGACCCGTCGCCCCAGATGGAGACGTCGTCCTCGCGCATCGCGCGCACCAGCAGGGTGCCCGTGACCGCACGCCCGAGAGGGGTGGTGTTGAAGTAGGTCTGACCGGCCGACCGGATGTGGAACGCACCGCACGCCAGCGCGGCGAGGCCCTCCTCGACCAGGGCCTCACGGCAGTCGACGAGCCGCGCCTGCTCGGCACCGTAGGCACGGCCACGCTCGGGCACGTCGGCCAGGTTCGGCTCGTCGTACTGCCCGATGTCGGCTGTATAGGCATAAGGGATGGCGCCACGCTCACGCATCCACGCCACCGCGACAGAGGTGTCCAAACCGCCGGAGAACGCGATTCCGACACGCTCACCGATTGGAAGTTTATTCAGTACCTTCGACATGTATGCATCCTAGACCGGCGCCCCCAGGTCGTTCCATCCGTATCGGGGGACCGGCTCGGGTGCGACCACCAGGTGGAGATCTGCTGCCCCGAGACGGCTCAGCCGCGCCGGACCGGGTGCGGTCACCGGGCGCGGTGGACGAAGACGTCGCCCACCGCGTTGGTGTCCTCGGGCACGAGGTCGGTGTCGGTGGAGTTGAAGACCACGACCCCGCCGTTGCCTGAGACGGCTCCGCGGTCGAGCGAACCGTTCGCAGGGCCGCCGTCCGTACCCGAACTCACGCGCCGGGACTCCCCGGTCTTCAGGTCGAGGACCACGGCCGGCCAGGCCCAGCCGGATTCGGCGGCCGGGTCGTCGGCTCCCAGCTCGTACGCCACATGGCCGCCGTCCGCGCTCAGCGTGCCGCCGCGGGTGCCGGGCCGCTCCGGGTTGCCCGGGACCGCGATCGTGGTGCCGGTCTCCACATCCCTGACGAACGTGTTGCTCGACCGGTCGTCCGGGGTCATGGACCCGGCGTTGAACTTCGCGAACAGGACCCGCCTGCCGTCGCCGCTGATCGCCGGGAAGCCCAGGACCCGCAGGGGTGTCGTCCCGTCGTACGCCACGTCGACCACTTGCTCCGTGCCCGCGGCGCGGTCCTGCAGGAACACATGCCCGACATGGGGACCCTTGGGGACGGGGGTGGTGAAGGTGTACGCGACGCGCTGTCCGTCGTCGCTGATCGCCGGGCTCCCGGCGTAGTACACCTCCGGCTCGGTGTCGGGCCTGCTGACCCACTCGGTCGTACCGGTGACCCGGTCCCGCACGTACACCCGCGATCCCTCGGCCGCGGTCGAGCCGGTCGGCCGGCTCACGACGAACGCGACATGACGGCCGTCGGCAGTCAGCACGGGAGAGCTGACCGAACCGGCCGCGAAGTCGTCCTCGGGTGGGGCACCGAGGCGCTCGACGGCGCCGGTCCGCAGGTCCTGGACGTACGCGCTGTTCGGCGAGGCCTCGTTGGGATAGGCGGTGTAGGCGATCAGACGGCCGGTGCGGCTCAGCGACGGCGAGGACAGCCGGTAGCCGGCCAGAGCGACGCGCTGCAGTTCCCCGGTGCGCAGTCGGCGTACGAAGATGTCCTGCGAGCACGGCGAGTCGCCCGGGACCAGGTTCGAGGCGGCCGACACGAACGCCGCGACCCGTCCGTTCCTGCTGACCACGGCGCCGCCGGCCGAGGCATCGGCCTGCGTGCCGTCCGCCGCCACACTCAGCCGCACGGTGGCCGATGCTGCCGGTGCCGCGTGAGCTGCCGGTAACGCCGTCATCATGAGCGCGGCGACCAGCGCGGACGCTCCTGTCGCAGCGCGAACGGTATACGTCATGTCTCCCCCAGGGACACCCGAAGCCCCGACCCCCCGCCGGGCGCACCGGGATTCAAGCGCACACCCCGTTCCGTGAGCAATCCGTTCGATTATGTACAACCCAATCGAACCCTGACGCGTCCGCGCCAGGGCAGGGAACCCGGGGTCGGGGACAGATCCGCACGCGGACCTGCGGCCTGTCCGTGGCGCCGTCTGGTGATCGTCTGAGCACGCATGCCCAACTGCCGCCCAAGGAAAGGGATGGCGTTCCCTTGCGTCCGGTGTGGGCTACGTCTCATCCGCGGGCTGTTACGTCGGAGGGGTGGCCGGTGTCTTGAAGCCGAGTCCATGACATGGGGAAACATCGGGGCGACGGCTCCGAGGAGGACGAATGGCTGAGATGACGGCGACTGAGGATCAGACTGATTCTCGGCAGGCTCTGGTGAGGCGCATCGAGAGCCGGGAGGACGATATCGGTGTCTACGTTCAACGCGCCCGGCGTCGGCGCGACCGGCTGTCACTGCTGGGCATAATTGCCGGCGCGGTGGTGTCACTGGCTACCGCGGGCCCCGCTTTGGGCGGGCAGGGCTTCGCGACGACGGTGGGTAATGCCCTCCCTGGCGACAGCAGTTCGCTCGTCTGGCAAACCTTGTGTGTGGCAGCGCTACTCGCATCGGTAGCCGGCACCATCGTCGCCGGGCTGCAACGCGCGGAGGACGTGGCCGGCAAACTGGCGACCGCGGAAGCCTCCAGAACGGAACTCGACTCGCTTGCCACCGCGGTCGCTTTCCAAGACATGCCACTGGAGGAAGCCGCCGAAAAGTATCGGCGTGTCACCGCCAAGCTCTCCTTCGTGGCGGAGCTCTGACTGAATGTGGGCAGCGGCAATAGGGCCCGCGTCGTCGGCTGAAGGGCACTGTCACGTTGTCGGGTGTGTGGTTGCCTGACGGAGTGCCAGAGCGCGGGTGCCGGGTTTTGGGCCTGCGGTCAGGCGGTGGCGGGCCGGTGATCCGGTTCCGGATCGCGAAGGGGATGGCCATCTCGGCGTGGTGGCCGGAAGCTGTCATGAGGTGGCAACGGGGCCGGAGGCGGGGCGAGATGCCGCTGAACGCGGACAGGAACCGCTCCGCCCCGCCCACCGAGCGGAAGCCCTTCCTCGCAGGTTTGCGCTGCCTCGCCGGTTGATGGCAGTTCTCCGCCGGATTGTTCAGGCCCTTGTGTGAGCGGTGCTCCACGGAGGGCATGGCCTCGCGGTGAGCGGCGCCGCAAAGGCGGAGCTTGTCGATGACGATCACCCTCGGCACCGCACGGGTCTTCTTCATCAGGCGGCGGAGGAAGCGCCGGGCCCCCTTGAAGCTCCCGCAGATCAACATCGAAGTCGATCTCCTCCACCGCATGGCGGCTACGCCCGCACGGCCGGCCTCCAACTCGTGGACGGCCGCGTCGATCGACGACTCCGGCAGCGTCCCCGCCTTGGTTGTCCTGTCGGCCCTCAGATGGTCCGGCCGTGTGTGCGGACGCTCACGGGAAGCCTGCCATGGCCGCCGTCGGCCCTACGGTGGCTGCGCGGCCGAGGTGCTCTGGTCGGCCGTGGCAGGATGAGGGCGCCGCAGTTACGTCCTGTTGGCCGCAGTGAGTCCGCAAGGTGGTGTTGTCGTGGTGGAGCCCAAGGGCCGTGAGCCGATCCGGCGTAACGCGCGCTCCAACCGGGCGCGCATCCTGGCCACCGCCAGGCAGGAGCTCGGCCGCAACCCCGATGTCACGCTGGAGGAGATCGCGCGGGCCGCGGGTGTGGTGCGCCGTACGCTCTTCGGGCACTTTCCGGGGCGCGCGGCACTGGTTGAGGCGCTCACGGAGGAGGCGTCGCAGGCGCTTTGGGCCGCCGTGGCCGGGCAGGCCGAGCCGGCGAAGACGCCTGCCCACGAGTTGGCGCGATTCGTCCTTTCGATCTGGCCCGTGGGGGATCGCTACCGGCTGTTGTTGGCGCTGATCCATCAGGACCTGGGTGCGCAGCGGGTGTCGGAGGTACTGGGCCCAGCCCGTGACGAGGCCACGGCCATCCTGGACCGAGGGCAGCGTGAAGGCGTGTTTCCCGCCCACTTGCCGTCGGCTGTGC
The DNA here is from genome assembly GCF_040652275.1 of Streptomyces sp. NPDC048275. Taxonomy (NCBI): domain Bacteria; kingdom Bacillati; phylum Actinomycetota; class Actinomycetes; order Kitasatosporales; family Streptomycetaceae; genus Streptomyces; species Streptomyces sp. NPDC048275. The sequence continues at coordinate 88,692 of NZ_JBEZLR010000030.1, read as the reverse complement.
TCGGTGCCGGACTCGAGGCACTGATCGTTTCCCTGCTCGAGTGCGTCAATGTGGGGATGTGGGAGGACGACGGCACGGGGGCGGCTGTCGCTGCGCTGGTCGCGGCGGGCGTGCCGACGGAGCAGGCCCGCCAGGTGGTCGAGGCGGTCACCTCGGACCTCGGGCGCGAGGCCTGCTGACCGGTCAGGCGGCGGGAGCGGCGGTTCGTCACGCGGTCGCCGCCCAACTCACCGAGACCTGCTCATCCGACGGCGCCGACGTCATCACAGACGTGGCCACCACCCGGCCATGACGAACGATGCCGAGGCCCTGCCCGGCATCCACACCCGCCTCAAGCATGGGGGCCTACTGCCCGCCGAGCACCTGGTCGACGGCGGCTACACCTCTCACCGGCCCGCTGCCGGGTAATCCCACCCGCCGGCACCGCCAGAGCGAAGGCTTCGGCCGGGACGATTTTCCCATCGACTTCGACCGCCGGCATGTGACCTGCCCCCAGGGCCAGGTCAGTTGGCACGGCCCCTGCCCGACCTCCTCACTCCCACCGCGTCGCCGCTGATCATGGCGAGGATCACCAAGTGCCAGTGCCGGCCTTGCCCGGTCCGCACCCGTGCACCACCTTCCGCCAAGGCGCCCGGATCGTGGGCTCTCCCCCACAAGAACTCCGCGACCTGCAAGTGCGCTTCCGAGCCGAGCGGCAGACACCGGTCCGGCGAGTCATTCACAGGCGATCTTCGTTCAGCCGCGAGCCGCGTTATGTGCACACCGATGAGCAAGAACTACTTGCACACGGCTGAGCAACGAAGCTAATATGCACATGGGTGAGCAACTAACTGCCTCATCTGGCGGGGCCACGCTCCGCATCTGTTCTTGCCGATCTCGCAGCCGTTCCTTCACCTCAGGAGCTTTGGATGTCACTCGTCGTCACCACGCCGGTCGAGAAGATGACCGGGTCGTATTCGCGACGCTGGTTCGCGCTGATCGTGTTGTGCATGAGCCTGCTGATCGTTGTCATGGCCAACACGTCCCTCATCGTCGCCATCCCGGACATGACCAAGGACCTGCAGCTCAGCAGCAGCGACCTGCAATGGGTCATCGACGCCTACACGGTCCCCTTCGCCGCGCTGATGCTCGTCCTCGGCTCGATCGGTGACAAGTACAGCCGCCGGGGTGCACTCATCACCGGCCTGCTGATCTTCATGGGTGGCTCCGTGATGGGCAGTCAGGCAGATGAGACGAACCTGGTCATCACCGCGCGCGCCATCATGGGCGTCGGTGCCGCCGTCGTCATGCCGGCCACGCTCTCCCTGCTCGTGGCGATCTTCCCCAAGCGTGAGCGGGCGCGTGCCATCACCGCGTGGACCGCCACTTCGGGACTCGGCGTCGCCGTAGGCCCACTCCTCGCCGGCTGGCTGCTGCAGGACAACGGCTGGGGATCCACGTTCCTGATCAACGTCCCGATCGCCTTCCTGGGCGTCGTCTGCGCGCTGATGCTGGTACCTCCGTCGAAGGCCACAGGCATGGGCCGGATCGACTACGTCGGCGGGCTGCTGTCCATCGTCTCGCTGGGCTCCCTCGTGTACGCCATCATCGAAGGCCCCCACCGCGGCTGGAGCGCCGCCCCCGTCGTCGCCGGCACCGTGCTCGCAGCGCTCGGCCTCCTCTCGTTCGCCCTCTGGGAGTCGAAGCACCCGCACCCGATGCTCAACGTCCGCAAGTTCCGGGAGCGTTCCTTCAGCGGCTCGACGATCGCGGTGGCGCTCCTCTTCTTCGGCACGTACGGCTCGATCTACTACGTGACCCAGTTCATGCAGTTCGTCCTCGGCTACAACGCACTGGAGACCGGTGTACGGCTCCTGCCCATGGCCGCTGCCGTCTTCGTCGGCTCCGCGCTCACCGGCTGGCTGACGCCGAAGCTGGGCATGAAGGCCATGGTCGTCTTCGGTATCTTCGTCGCCTCCGTGAGTGTCCTGATCATGGTCCAGGTCGACAAGAACTCCTCCTACGCGACATTTGCGGCCGCACTGCTCCTGATCGGCTTCGCGATCGGTCTGAGTGTCGCCCCGGCCACGGACACGATCATGGGCTCCTTCCCCGAGTCCGAACTGGGTGTCGGCGGTGGCGTCAACGACACCTCGCTCGAGCTGGGCGGCGCTCTCGGAATTGCCGTCATGGGTTCGCTGCTGGGCACCGAGTACCGGGACAAGCTGGGTGACCTGATCGGCGGACGCCTTCCGGCCGACGCGATGGACGTGGCCGACGAGTCGGTGGGGGCCGGCCTCGCGGTCGCCGAGCAGGCCGCCAAGATTCCGACAGTCGGCCCGCAGCAGGTGCAGGCTCTGGTCGACGCCGTGCACGAGTCCTTCGCCCACAGTGTCGCGCAGACCAGCCTGGTCGGCGGCATCATCATGGCCGCCGGCGCCATGGTGGTCCTGGCCCTCCTCCCCAGCCGCAAGACCCGTGCGAAGGAAGACCACGCGGCACGGACGCCGAGCCGTCACCAGGACGCCGCAGCGGATCTGAACCCCCGCACACTGCAGGGAACGTCGTCACGGTAGGAGCAGGGAGCAGGCGCCGCAGAGCCGGAACGTTCACCAACGACCGGCTGCGGCCCAGCTCCCTCATGACGGACCATGCCCTGAGCGGAGCATGGCCTCGGGACGGTGCCGGGAGGGGACTCCGGCACCGTCCTCTCCGTATGTTCGAAGGCGCCTACGACGGCGACGCGTCCCCCCGGACACCTCCTCCTGCATGATCAAGCCGAAAATCATTCCACGGCCTCGCGGCCGGATGCAGATGTTGAGAGCGTGCCGCGCGGTGGTCCAGGGGGCTCACCGCTTGGGCGCCCGCGCCGTGCGGTCGGGCGATGTCCGGTCGAGGATCGCCGGCCCAGGGGGCGCCTCCACCAACAGTCAGCCGGCCACCTGGGTGGGCGCCCTCAAGCTCGCCCTGGGAGTGCTGCTCCTCGTCTTCGGCGCTCGGCTGTGGCGTCGGCGCCCGAAGGACGCCTCGGAGGCGCAGCTGCCGAAGTGGATGGCCACGATCGACCGACTCACGCCGCTGAAGGTCTTCGGACTCGCCGTGGCACTGGCCGCGCTCAATGCCAAGAACGCCCCGCTGACCATCGCCGCAGGCGCCTCGATCGCTTCGGCCGGGCTTTCTGTCGGGGAGCAGATCGCCTCGCTGGCGATCTTCGTACTGATCGGTTCCCTCGGACTGCCGGCCCCGCTGGGAGTCTTCCTGATGGGAGTCCTGTTCTTCGTCATCGGGTTGAAACTGCTCGGTGACGGCATCGCCGTCCTCACCTCCTGACAGCGGCCACAGCAGCCGCGCTTCTTGCTGAAGCGCGAGGCCAGGAACCCCACGCGCGAGTAAGCCGGCAGCTTCAACGCCCTTTGGCCTGCTGGGGTGAGCGACGCCCGCACGGCCCTTCCCAGAGTGCGGACCACATGCGCCCGGGATACGCTTTTGACGGCAAGGTCAGGTTCTCCGGGCGGTTTTGCAGACGCCCGGGCCTCATTCGCGATGATTCATTCTTCCTGCGGAGACCTTTGACGTGCGTGGTGCACCCCTTCGCATTCGGCAGGGGGGAGCAACAGCCGATTCCTTTCTTCGAAGGCGTGCCTCGCGCTTTGGGCGCCGTGGTGGTGCTGCCTCAAGGCCCGCAGCTTTGCGTCCCTGAAACGGAGTTCGGGATGAAAGTTGTCGTTGATCTTTCCCGGTGTCAGGGGTATGCGCAGTGCGCCTTCCTGGCTCCGGACGCTTTCCGGATGCACGGCGAGGAAGCGCTGATGTACAACCCGAAGCCCGACGACGTCCAGCGCGAGCAGGTGCTGCGCGCCGCGGCGGCCTGTCCGCTCCAGGCCATTCTGGTCGACCAACTGGAGGGACGGGACGCGCCGGTGGGGGCGTCGCCGTCATGAGCAGTGCCGACACCCTGCAAGGGTTCAAGCGCGACGGCCGCGTCGTGATCGTCGGCGCGTCGCTGGCGGGACTGCGAGCCGCGGAGGCTCTGCGCGACGAGGGTTTCACCGGTTCGTTGACCATGATCGGTGACGAGTTGGGTGAGCCCTACGACCGGCCTCCCCTGTCCAAGCAGGTACTGACCGGGTGGGTGCCTGCCGGGGACACCACTCTGCCGCGACGTCGTGACATCGAGGCGGAGTGGCTCCTGGGCGTACCTGCCGACGGGCTGGACCTGGCGACCAACAACGTGCACCTGGCCGACGGCCGCGAGGTTCCCTTCGACCGCATGCTGATCTCCACCGGGGTACGGGCCCGGCCCTGGTTCGTCGAGGCCGAGGCCGCCCTGGACGGAGTGTTCGTCGTCCGCACGCGCGGGGACGCCGAGGGACTGCAGCGAGCGGTCGCCGCAGGGCCCTCCCGCGTACTGATCATCGGCGCGGGCTTCACCGGCTCCGAGATCGCCTCCATCTGCCGCGAGCGTGACATCCCGGTGACCGTCGCCGAGCTCGCGCCGGCCCCGCTGGTCGGGGGACTCGGCGCCATGATCGGCGAGGTCGCCGCCGACATGCAGCGCGCCCACGGTGTGGACCTGCGCTGCGGTGTCAAAGTCACCCGGCTGGAGGGCGACGCGCAGGGGCGGTTTCGCCGCGCTCACTTCGACGACGGCACCACGGTCGACGCCGACGTGGCGGTGGTGGCGCTCGGGGGCATCCGCAACACCGAGTGGCTGCGGGACTCGGGACTGGCGGTGGGCGTCTGGGGAGTCGCCTGCGACGCGGGCTGCCGCGCCTTCGACCTCAACGGCCTGGTCACCGACGACATCTTCGTCGCCGGAGACGTGGCACGCTGTCCGAACCCGATCTACGAATACCGGTTCATCTCGCTGGAACACTGGGCGAACGCCGTGGAGCAGGCCGAGATCGCGGCGCACAACATGGTCAGCGCCCAGGCGGACCGCTGGCCGCACCTGTCCATCCCGGCGTTCTGGTCGATCCAGTTCGGCGTCAACATCAAGTCCGTCGGTGTACCGACCTACGCCGACGAAGTCGTCGTCACCCAGGGATCCGTGCCCGACCGCCGCTTCGTCGCCACATACGGGTACCAGGGCCGCGTCACCGCGGCCGTCAGCTTCAACAACGCGAAGTGGCTGGACCACTACCGGCAACTGATCGCGACGGCCGCGCCCTTCCCGCCCCCCTGCCCCACGCCCGACCAGCCCGTCGACGCGAAACCGGTGCCCGTCGACTTCCCCGGCCCCGTGCTGCTCGCCCAGGGCGCCACGGTGATCGTCACGGGCCACGCCCCGAGCGAACGGCGCGTCACATCCGTGCGGCAGCACCGGTAGGAGGGAAAGCGACATGACCACGACCGAGACGCCCGACACGCTGCACCGGATCCTCGACTACTCCGCCCGGGCCGACCCGTACCCGCTGTACGCCGAGCTGCGCAAGACACCGGTGGCCGTGCAGGAGGACGGCAGCTACGTCATCAGCACCTACCGCGAACTCGCCGGCATACTGCACAACCCGCACCTGAGCTCCGACGTCCGCAACCTGGCGCATCCGATGGCCGCGGCCGAGGCACGTACCACGCCCTCGTTCATCAACCTCGACCCGCCCGAGCACGACCGCCTGCGGCGCCTGGCGATGCGCCACTTCGGCCCCCCGCACACCCCGGGGCTGGTGACCGGCATGGAACCCGACCTGACGACCATCGTCGGCGGCCTGATCGACGGCTTCGCGGGCAAGGAGCAGATCGACATCGTCGACGACTTCGCCTACCCGTTCCCCGTCACCGTGATCTGCCACCTGCTCGGTGTGCCACGCGAGGACGAACCGCGCTTCCACGTGTGGGTGAACGCCATCATCGACTCGATCGACTACAACCCCAAGACCGACCCGAAGGAGAAACTGGACAACGGCGTGCAGGCCACCAAGGATCTTCGCCAGTATCTCGGCGGGCTGCTGGAACAACGCCACGGCCGCCCCGGCGACGACCTGCTGACACGGCTGGCCAACGACGACGGGCCCGACGGGCGGATGACCGACGAGGAAATCATCAGCACCGCCAACCTGCTGCTCATCGCCGGCCACGAGACCACCGTCAACCTCATCACCAACGGCATGCTGACGCTGCTGCGCCACCCGCAAGTGCTGCAACGGCTGCGCGACGAACCGGACCTGGTCGTGCCGCTGGTCGAGGAACTGCTGCGCTACGAGCCCCCCGTGCACATCATTCCGTGGCGGGCGGCGTACAGCGACATCACCATCGCCGACACCGTCATCCCCAAGGGCTCGCAGATCATGCTCATGCTCGCCTCGGGCAGCCGCGATCCGGACCGCTTCGACGAACCCGACCGCTTCGACCCCGACCGGCGGGACAACCAGCATCTGGGGTTCGGCAGCGGCATCCACCTGTGCTTCGGCGGGCCGATGGCCCGACTGGAGACCCAGATCGCGCTGAACGAGCTCGTACGTCGCCTGGAAGGACCCAGACTGCTCACCGACCCGCCGCCGTACCGGCCCAGCCCCGTCCTGCGAGGCCCCATCCATCTCCACATCCAGCAGAGCTGATGGGGCCGGAGCAGGGCCCGAAGGCTCAGCCGTCGGCCTTGGCCACACCGATCGGGCAAGAGACACCGGTTCCGCCGATCCCGCAGTACCCCGCCGGATTCTTGTCGAGGTACTGCTGGTGGTATCCCTCGGCCGGATAGAAGGTACGGCCCTCCGCCGGGAGGAGTTCGGTCGTGATCGTGCCGTAGCCCGAGCCCGTGAGGACCTTCTGGTAGGCCTCGCGGGAGGCCTCGGCGGTCGCCGCCTGGTCCGGGGTGTGGGCGTAGATCGCGGAGCGGTACTGGGTACCGACGTCGTTGCCCTGGCGGAAGCCCTGGGTCGGGTTGTGGGATTCCCAGAAGAGCTTGAGGAGGGTCTCGTACGACACGAGGGACGGGTCGTAGACCACGCGGACCGCCTCGGTGTGGCCGGTCAGGCCCGAGCAGACCTCCTCGTACGTGGGGTGCTCGGTGAAGCCGCCCTGGTAGCCGACCAGGGTGGTGTACACGCCGGCCGGGAGCTGCCAGAACTTGCGCTCGGCGCCCCAGAAGCAGCCCAGCCCGAAGTCGGCGATCTCCAGGCCCTCGGGGTAGGGGCCCAGCAGCGGGGTGCCGAGAACCGTGTGCAGATCGGGGACCGTGAACACCGGCTCCGGGCGACCGCGCAGGGCCTGCTCCGCGGTGGGGAGCTGCGGGGTACGGCTGTGCAGAAACATGCGGTCTCCACGAGGTCGGTCCGAGGGGCGGGCTGCACGCCCTCCAACGTACGAGCGGGGACCGGCATTCCTCAGACCGACCGGCAATGGGAGGGCGGCGTCGCGGGGTCTGGCACGCACATCTGCCGCGTTGTCGTCGGTCGCGATGGCTCCGCCATCACTCCCTCCTCCGCCTTGCAGCTGCACGCACCAGACCCCGCTCCTTCTTCCACCCTCCCATTGCCGGTCGGTCTCAGCGCGGCAGCGTCGCCGGGCTGCCCCCGTTCGCCTCGTATCCCGCCACCGCCAGCGCGCGGTAGACCGCGAACTCCGCCGCCGGGTCGGAGGTCAAGGTCCAAGGGAGCGCGCCTACGTGACCGTCCACGTGCACCAGCTGGTTCATCGCCTCCGCCCAGCGCTCGCTGCGGACCAGGAAGAAGATCAGGAGGTGACGGACGTGCGCCAGCATCGGGTCGTCGGGGCGGGCCGCGTGCACCGCGAAGAGCGCGCCGTGCACCGCCTTGGTGACGACCTCGCTCTGGTAGAAGCTGCGGACCAGATTCACCTCGGGGAGGTGCTCGAAGACCGCGAAGAGCGGCATCGCGGCGAGGAGAGAGCCCTGTGGGGCACGGGCCGCCGCGGCCTCGGCGAAGGAGTACGCCACCTCGCGCGAGCCGTGCCACTTCTCGCACCAGTAGTGCAGCGCGGCCAGGTGCGCACCCATGTGGGACGGCGCGCGGTCCAGGATCTTCAGCCAGAGCTGCTCGAACTCCGGCTGGGAGTAGGCGAGCCCGCGGGCCACCGACAGCTCGACGATGTACGGGATCGGGTCACCGGGGGCGAGGAGCGCCGCCTCGCCGCAGGCCGCCTTCGCCTCCTCCATGATGATCCGGAACTCGTCCGTGCCCGGCGTCGCCGTACGCCACGCCTGCTGCACCAGGAACTCCGCGTGCACCGCCGCGCCGCCCGCGTCCTTGGGCGCCTCGGCCCGCCACACCCGCAACCACTGGCCGCCCGGCGTCTCGCTCACCCCGCCGGGGTGCTGCGCCAGCTCCAGCGAGGCGGCACCCGCGAAGGCCTGCACCCGCTGCCATCGCTGCTCGCCGTCCCGCTCCGTGCCCGAGAGCAGCTGCGACGCCGAGCGGTAGTCCTGTGTGCGCTGCACCAGGTCCAGCACGTCCAGCAGGTCCTGGTCCGCGCCGGGCATGCGGATGTCCAGCTGCTCCTGCCGCAGGAATCCGTAGTTCGCCGGGTCCGCGGCGTCCGGGTCGGCGGGCGAGACCAGCTGAATACCGGCGCGCCTACGCCTGAGCACCGGCAGCAGGACCAGCGTGAACATGGCCAACGCCATCAGGACCCAGAGAATCTCCATGCCTCAAGCGAACCAGACCGGTCCGACAATTGGCGAACCCGGTCCCCACGAACCCGCCCGCAGGGCCTCGGGGACGGCACCGGACCCGTCGGCGCATTACGCTCGGGACCCATGAGCGACAGGCACATCAGTCAGCACTTCGAGACCCTCGCGATCCACGCGGGCAACACCGCCGATCCCCTCACCGGCGCGGTCGTCCCGCCGATCTACCAGGTCTCGACCTACAAGCAGGACGGCGTCGGCGGGCTGCGCGGCGGCTACGAGTACAGCCGTAGCGCCAACCCCACCAGGACCGCCCTCGAAGAGAACCTCGCCGCCCTGGAGGGCGGTCGGCGTGGCCTTGCGTTCGCGTCCGGACTGGCGGCCGAGGACTGCCTGTTGCGTACGCTGCTCAGCCCCGGCGACCACGTGGTCATCCCCAATGACGCGTACGGCGGTACGTTCCGCCTCTTCGCGAAGGTGGTCTCGCGGTGGGGTGTGGAGTGGTCCGTGGCGGACACGAGCGACCTCGACTCCGTACGAGCCGCCCTCACCCCGAAGACAAAGGTCATCTGGGTGGAGACACCCTCGAACCCGCTCCTCGGCATCACCGACATCGCCGCGGTCGCCCAGGTCGCGCGGGAGGCGGGTGCCAAGCTCGTCGTCGACAACACCTTCGCCACGCCTTACCTGCAGCAGCCGCTCGCGCTCGGTGCGGACGTCGTCGTGCACTCGCTGACCAAGTACATGGGCGGGCACTCGGACGTCGTCGGCGGTGCGCTGATCGTCGGCGACCAGGAACTCGGCGACGAACTGGCGTACCACCAGAACGCGATGGGCGCGGTCGCCGGGCCCTTCGACTCCTGGCTGGTGCTGCGCGGCGCCAAGACGCTCCCCGTGCGTATGGACCGCCACAGCGAGAACGCCACCAAGGTCGCCGACATGCTGACCCGGCACGCGCGCGTGACGCGTGTGCTGTACCCCGGCCTCCCGGAGCACCCCGGTCACGAGATCGCCGCCAAGCAGATGAAGGCGTTCGGCGGCATGGTCTCGTTCCAGGTCGAGGGCGGCGAGGAGGCGGCCGTCGAGGTCTGCAACCGCGCCAAGGTGTTCACGCTCGGTGAGTCCCTGGGGGGTGTGGAATCCCTGATCGAGCACCCGGGACGTATGACGCACGCGTCCGCGGCCGGCTCGGCGCTCGAGGTGCCCGCCGACCTCGTCCGCCTCTCCGTGGGCATCGAGAACGTCGACGACCTGCTCCAGGACCTCCAGCAGGCCCTCGGTTAGGCAGCAGGAAAAGGCCTACCAGAGGCCTACCAGCCCCTCAGCGGTGGAGTCGTCTCCGACGGCGGCTCCACCCAGGGGCGGGCCGTCGTCGCCCAGACCACGAAGGCGACGGCCGCCGCGAACAGCAGCAGCCACAGCAGACGCCGGGCCACCGTCCCGCGACGCAACATGCGGCCGCCCCGGCGTACGACGTCCGCGTACAGGTCGGGCGGCACCGGGGGCGGCGCCTGCTCCAGGATCCGCCGTACGGCTGCCTCCCGCTCGCGCTGGTTCATGAGGGTGCCACCTCCGCCACCGCCGGTGCCGGACCGCGCGGCGGGTGCAGCAGCGTCGCGGTCGCGCGGGCGCAGATCGCGCGGACCCGTTCCGTGGGGAGTCCGAGCAGGGCCGCCGTCTGTTCCTCGGCGACCCCCTCGTACAGCCTGAGGACCAGGACCAGCCGCTCCTGGGGGGCGAGCCCGGCCAGGACGCCACCGGTGGACGGGCGGGCCCGCCCGAAGCTCCCGTACTGGTGCCAGGCGCCGCGTGCGAAGCGCACGGCCAGGTGCTGGCGGGCCCGGTCGTACGGGTCCTCGCCGCGCAGCCGGTCCCAGGAGGCGTACGTGTGGGCGAGGGCCAGCGTCAGCAGGCGCCGCGCGCGCGGGTTGGCGTGCGGAGGTTCCGCCGTGAGCAGGGTGGCGGCATGCAGCAGCCGCCCTGCCGCGCCCGCGACGAACGCCTCGAACTCCCGGGCCCGGCGGGCGCCTTGCGACGCACGCCGTTCTCGCACCACGCCTCCCGCCCGAGGGCGACCCTGAGGACAATGGGGCCCCGGCCGGGTACGACGGGCCGCACCGCGTGCTACAAGGACCCGGTCTCATATGAGGCCAGGTGCCGCCTTCCGGTCAAGACTCCGGGACGTCAGGAGTCCGGCTGCTCCGCCGCCGTGACCCCCGTGGGGGCCATGCGTGCCGACAGCGCGCCATTGAAGCGCGTGAGGAGCGTGCAGAAGGCCTCGCGCTCCTCCGGCGCCCAGTCGTGTGTCAGCTCGGCCATCAACTGACGCCTGGAGGCGCGCACTTCGTCGAGGCGGGACTGCCCGCGCGGCGACAGCTGGAGCACCACGGCGCGCCCGTCCTCCGGGTGCGAGGTGCGCTTGACGAGGCCGGTGTCGACCAGCGGGGCCACCTGCCGGGTGACCGTCGACGAGTCGATGCCCATGCTCGCGGCGAGGGCCTTGACGCCCATCGGACCCTCGTTGTCGAGGCGGTTGAGCAGCAGGTATGCGGCGCGGTCCATGGAGTTGCGCACCTGCCCCACTCCGCCGAGCCGGGTCTGTTCGGCACGGCGCGCGAACACCGCGACCTCGTGCTGCAGCGTTTCGAGAAGACCGGTGTCACCGACGGTCGTCATGTCCATCGACATCTCTGGTGTTGTGGGCATGGCCGGGGGCTCAATTCATGCGTGGGGAGCTGGGTTGGGGGACAGGGTACGCGGCTGGGGCGCGGGCCGTACGGGCGCTGGGAAAACCGGTCTCGGACCGTGGTCACGCCAGGAGCGCGCCCGTGTGAACTGCGAGACTGGTGGTCATGAGCTACCGCACGGCTGACACCTTGCACAGTGTGACTCTGGACGACGTACGAGGCGCCCAGAAGATGCTCAGGGGCGTGGCGCGGATGACCGCGATGGAGGGCAGCAGGTATCTGTCCCAGCTGGTGGGCGCTCCGGTGCACTTCAAGTGCGAGAACCTCCAGCGCACGGGCTCGTTCAAACTGCGCGGCGCGTACGTGCGGATCGCGGGGCTGCTGCCCGAGGAGCGCGCCGCGGGCGTGGTCGCCGCGAGCGCCGGCAACCACGCGCAGGGCGTCGCGCTGGCCTCCTCGCTGCTCGGCGTGCGTTCCACGGTCTTCATGCCGACCGGCGCCCCGCTGCCGAAGGTCGCGGCCACCCGCGACTACGGCGCCGAGGTGAGGCTGTACGGGCAGGTGGTGGACGAGACGCTGGCCGCCGCCCAGGAGTACGCGGCCCGGACGGGTGCGGTGTTCATCCACCCCTTCGACCACCCCGACATCATCGCCGGTCAGGGCACGGTCGGCCTGGAGATCCTGGAGCAGTGCCCCGAGGTGCGCACGATCGTCGTCGGTATCGGTGGCGGCGGCCTTGCCGCGGGGGTCGCGGTCGCGGTGAAGGCGCTCCGTCCCGACGTGCGGGTCGTCGGCGTGCAGGCGGCGGGCGCGGCGGCGTATCCGCCCTCGCTGGCGGCCGGGCGCCCGGTGACGATCGAGAAGCCGGCGACGATGGCCGACGGCATCAAGGTCGGGCGGCCGGGCGACGTGCCGTTCCAGATCGTCGGGGACCTGGTGGACGAGGTCCGCACGGTCTCCGAGGACAATCTGTCCAGCGCGCTGCTGCTCTGCCTGGAGCGCGCCAAGCTGGTCGTCGAACCGGCCGGCGCGAGCCCGGTCGCGGCGCTGCTGCGGGAGCCCCAGGCCTTCGAGGGGCCGGTCGTCGCGCTGCTGTCGGGCGGCAATGTGGACCCGCTGCTGATGCAGCGCATCCTGCGCCACGGTATGGCCGCCGGCGGCCGCTATCTCGCGGTCACGCTGCGGCTGACGGACCGTCCTGGGGCTCTGGCCACACTTCTTGGGGTGTTGTCAGTGGCTGACGCTAACGTCCTCGACGTGAGCCATGTACGGACCGACCCACGGCTCGGGCTCACGGAGGTGGAGGTCGAGCTGCACCTGGAGACGAAGGGGCCGGAGCACTGCGCCGAGGTCGAGCGCGCGCTGCGCGACGCGGGCTACATGGTCATCGACTGAGGTCGGGGCCGCCGTCGTTCGTCGCCGTCAGGCGGCGTCGCCCGCCGTTGTCGTCCGCCCTTGTCTCCGATGGGAAAAACCCGTTGAGCAACGCGATACATCGCGTTATGGTGTGGCTCAGCGTTGAAGTGCCAACTCGTAAAAATCCCCAACGACGTGGAGAAAACACATGCCGGGCGCCATCTACGCCGAAGGTCTGGTGAAGACCTTCGGCGACGTAAGGGCTCTGGACGGGGTCGATCTCGATGTCCCGGAGGGCACCGTCCTGGGCCTGCTCGGGCCGAACGGCGCGGGTAAGACGACCGCCGTCCGCTGTCTGACCACCCTCCTGCGGCCCGACAGCGGAAAGGCGGTCGTGGCCGGAGTCGACGTGCTCAAGCACCCCGACGCGGTACGGCGCCGGGTGGGCCTCTCCGGACAGTTCGCCGCCGTCGACGAGTACCTGACCGGCCGAGAGAACCTGCAGATGGTGGGCCAGCTCTACCAGATGCGGGCGAAGGCCGCGAAGGTGCGGGCGGACGAGCTGCTCGAGCAGTTCAACCTCGCGGACGCCGCCGACCGTACCGCGAAGACGTACTCGGGCGGTATGCGCCGCCGGCTGGACCTGGCGGCCGCCCTGGTCGTCTCGCCTCCGGTGATGTTCATGGACGAGCCGACGACCGGGCTCGACCCGCGCAACCGCCAGCAGCTGTGGGAGGTCATCAAGCAGCTGGTCTCCGGCGGTACGACGCTGCTGCTGACCACGCAGTACCTGGAAGAGGCCGACCACCTCGCGCACGACATCTGCGTGGTCGACCACGGCCGCGTCATCGCCCGTGGCACCGCCGACCAGCTCAAGGCCCAGACGGGCGGTGAGCGCGTCGAGGTGGTCGTGCACGAGCGTGAGCACATGGTGACCGCGGCCGAGGTGCTGCGCGGCTTCGGCAAGGGCGAGACCACGGTGGAGGAGCACACCCGCAAGCTCACCGTGCCCGTCACCGGCGGCGCGAAGCTCCTCGCGGAGGTCATCCGCGAGCTGGACACCCGCGGCATCGAGATCGACGACATCGGTCTGCGCCGCCCGACCCTGGACGACGTCTTCATCTCGCTCACGGGCCACCTGGCCGAAGAGCGGAAAGAGGGCTCCGGGACGGCTGACGACCGCAAGGCCCTAGCGCGCAAGAAGGAGACCACCAAGTGAGCGCCGTCACCGACGCCGTGCAGGTTGCGGCGCCCTCGAACCCGATCGGCCAGTCCATCCGGGACTCGCTGGTCGTCGCCAAGAGGAACTTGATCCGGATGTCCAGGATTCCGGAGATGGTGATCTTCGGGCTGATCCAGCCGATCATGTTCGTGGTGCTGTTCAGCTATGTCTTCGGCGGTTCCATGCAGATCGGCGGCAGCACCAGCTCCACCGACTACCGCAACTTCCTGATGGCGGGCATCTTCGCGCAGACCGTCACCTTCGCCACCGCGGGCGCCGGCGCGGGCATCGCCGACGACATGCACAAGGGCCTCATCGACCGCTTCCGCTCACTGCCCATGGCACGCGGCGCGGTGCTCACCGGGCGTACCCTCGCCGACCTCGTGCAGACCGCGCTGACCCTGCTGGTCCTCGCGGCGGTGGCCCTGCTGGTCGGCTGGCGGGTCGGGTCGGACGGCGACACCAACGCCGGCAAGGTGCTGGGCGCCTTCGGGCTGCTGCTCCTGTCCGGGTACGCGTTCACCTGGATCGGCGCGCTCATCGGCCTGTCCGTGCGCACCCCCGAGGCGGCCACGTCCGGCGGGCTGATCTGGCTCTTCCCGGTCACGTTCATCTCGAACGCGTTCGTGGACTCCAGCAATATGACGCCCTGGCTGCGGCACATCGCGGACTGGAACCCGTTCAGTGCCACGGTGCAAGCCTGCCGGGTCCTGTTCGGCAACCCGGGGGTGTCGACGTCGGACGCCTGGCCCATGCAGCATCCGGTCTGGGCCTCGGTGATCTACTCGATCCTGATCATCGCGGTGTTCAGAACCCTCGCGGTACGCAAGTACCGATCCGCCACCGCGTGACCCGGGCATGAGGGTGCCCCTGGCCGCGCGGCCAGGGGCACCCTCGTAGTCGCTGGTCCCGGGCTCAGCCCTGGTAGGGCTCGGCCTTGAGGATCTTCACCGAGGCGAGCTTGCCGTTGGGCAGCTCGTACTGGGCGTCCTCGCCGACCTTCTTGCCGTTCACGCCGGAGCCCAGGGGGGACTGCGGCGAGTACGTCTCGATGTCGGCGCTCGCGTACTCGCGCGAGGCGAGCAGGAAGTCCAGCGTGTCGTCCTCATCGCCGTCGAAGGCGATGGTGACGACCATGCCGGGGGCGACCGCGCCGTCCGCCGCGGGAGCTTCGCCCACCTTGGCGCTCTCCAGGAGCTGGGTCAGCTGGCGCACACGGAGCTCCTGCTTGCCCTGCTCTTCCTTGGCTGCGTGGTACCCGCCGTTCTCGCGCAGGTCGCCCTCCTCGCGCGCGGCCGCGATCTTGGCGGCGATCTCCGTGCGCGCGGGACCAGACAGGTACTCCAGCTCGGCCCTGAGCTGGTTGTACGCCTCCTGGGTCAGCCAGGTGACGTTCTCACTGGTCTGGGTCACAGGTGCTCCTCGTAGGTACTGGGAATACAAAGCATCGCCCTACCCAGAAGAATGTTCCTTCACGGGTGGGCGAAACCACGAGCCTAACAATTCAGCGGCTGAAGGGGGAGGACATAAGGCATCAGAATTACGTCAACGCAGGTCAGTGCCTGGTTGCCCATGACAGACAGTGGTTGTCAAGGCGACGTCACTCGGCGTGGCAGCCGAGCAGCTCGGCCGTGGTGCCACGCGACGTCGTACGGAGCGTGACGACCTTGTCGATACGGGAGGAGTCCTGCTCGAAGCGGAAGTCCGCGCGGCCCACCTCGGTGCCGTCCTCGCCCTGCGAGCGCAGCGTGCAGTAGCCCCGGGCGTCCGCGTCCTTGCGTACCTCCAGGTGCACCTCGACCGCGCTGTCCGAGGCCGCCTTGAAGGCGATCACCTCGGCGCTGATCTTGCTGGCGGCGACGTAGTAGTACGCGAAGTAGCCGAACAGGGCGAGCAGGGCGACGCCCAGCACACTGCCGATGACCTTGAGCTTCCGGTCGGCCCGCTCGTCCGCGGAGCGGCCGTAGCGGCCCTCGGGCAGCTGCGTGCTCGCCGTACTCATGATCGTCCTCTCGGCAGGGCCGGGACCGAGATCTCGCCAAGGTCCTGGATAGGGGCCCCGGGAACCGGGCCCCGGAATTATTCGCCCCGCGATTCCGTCACTATAGAAGCCGCCCATGGCGCCGATTCACGCCGGGCGCCGACTTGCTGACTTGCCGACCGGCCGACGTCGCCGAGTGGCCGACTTACCGAGGATTGAGTCTTGACTGACCAGCTGCGACTGATGGCCGTACACGCCCACCCCGACGACGAGTCGAGCAAGGGCGCGGCCACCATGGCGAAGTACGTGTCCGAGGGGGTGGACGTGCTGGTCGTGACCTGCACGGGCGGGGAGCGCGGCTCCATCCTCAACCCGAAGCTTCAGGGCGACAAGTACATCGAGGAGAACATCCACGAGGTACGCAAGAAGGAGATGGACGAGGCCCGCGAGATCCTCGGCGTCAAGCAGGAGTGGCTCGGCTTCGTCGACTCGGGCCTGCCCGAGGGCGACCCGCTGCCGCCGCTGCCCGAGGGCTGCTTCGCCCTGGAGGACGTGGACAAGGCGGCCGGGGAGCTGGTCAGGCAGATCCGCTCGTTCCGTCCGCAGGTGATCACGACGTACGACGAGAACGGCGGTTATCCGCACCCCGACCACATCATGACCCACAAGATCTCGATGGTGGCGTTCGAGGGGGCGACGGACACCGAGAAGTACCCGGAGTCCGAGTACGGCCCGGCGTACCAGCCGCAGAAGCTGTACTACAACCAGGGCTTCAACCGCCCGCGCACCGAGGCGCTGCACCAGGCGATGCTGGACCGTGGCCTGGAGTCGCCGTACGGGGAATGGCTGAAGCGGTGGAGCGAGTTCGAGCGCGTCGAGCGCACCCTGACCACCCACGTCCCGTGCGCCGACTTCTATGAGATCCGTGACAAGGCGCTGATCGCGCACGCCACGCAGATCGACCCCGACGGCGGCTGGTTCAAGGTCCCCATGGAGCTCCAGAAGGAGGTCTGGCCCACGGAGGAGTACGAGCTCGCCAAGTCCCTCGTCGATACCTCCCTCCCCGAGGACGACCTCTTCGCGGGCATCCGCGACAATGCCTGACATGAGCGCAAGCCTGGCACTGACGCACCTCGTCCCTCTCGCCAAGGAGGTCGACGAGAACAAGGTCACCCCCGGAGTCCTCGGCTTCATCGTCTTCGCGGCGCTGGCCCTGGCGGTATGGGGGCTGATGAAGTCGATGAATCGGCATATGGGCAAGGTGGCCTTCGAGGAGGATCCGGAGAAGGGCGCGGCGGCCTCCGACGTCACCCCGGGTGGGAAGGCGTCGCCGGCGAAGGGCTGAGTCCCTTCACGTCGACGCTCACCGCGAGTGGTCCGCCAGTGACAGCAGCAGGTGTGCGGACTCCGGCCGCAGGTGGTCGGAGTGCGCACCCGCCGGGCCGTTCCCCCGTACGAATACCTCGCTCGCGTCGACGCTGACGAAGCGGTGGTCGAGGACGTCGTGCGGATACGGCTCCTCGACGGGCCGCATCCTGATGGCGGAGACGGGTGCGGGCGCGGTGCCGATGCCCGCGTACCCGATGCCCGCCCGCTTCTCGGCGCGCAGATGCCAGAAGCCGGTGGCCCGGTCGTGCTGCGAGTACGTCGCCACGACGGGGCCGCGCAGCGGGGCCTCGGCGAGGGCGGTGAACGTCGACGCGAACGCGTCGCGCGGCCCTGCCATCTGCAACAGCAGCATCGAGTCGACGGTGAAGGGCCGGCCCGGCGGCTCGGGTGTGGACCAGCCGAGGGTGCCCGCGTCCCGACGCCGCGCCGCCCACTGCACCGCCTCGCACAGGAACCGGCAGCCGAACGAGTGCCCCACCAGGTGCAGGTACTGGCCGCCGCGGTTCGCCAGGACGGGAGCGGCCGCCGGGTCGGCCCGATGGCCGTCCAGATAGCCGAGCAGCTGTCCCACGACGCGTGCGGCGTGCCCGTCGGTGGACATGGCGTGCGCGCGGTCCCGGATCCGCCGGTAGCCGCCGAGCGAGGGCAGGGAGCGCGACGGCCAGCGCACCAGCACGGGCCAGGGGACGAACGGCCGCCCCGCGCCGTCGAGCCGGGGATAGATCTCGCGGCGCTCTTCGAACTGTTCGCGGACCAGCCCCAGCAGGTCGCCCACGGCGTCCAGCGCCGAGTCCCGTGAGGTCTGCCAGCCATGGACGTACACGACGATGTCGGTGGCCCACGGCGGCGGGGTGAGCCGCTCGGCGAAGTACGCGTCGAGCCGCGCGGCGGGCACGGGGCGCGGGCCCGAGCGGGTGGGTCCCAGTGGCCAGCCGGACTCGTCGAGGTCGAAGGCGCGCACCTCGGCCGCCGCACCCCTGCCACTCATCCGGTGCGCTCCAGTCTGTTGTCCATGCCGCAGTGCAGGGTGTAGGCGAAGCCGAGCGGGTTGTTCCAGGTGTCGGCGAAGTGCCGGGCCAGCCCGTGGGCTATCTCTCCGGCGGTCTCCCGGCCGCCGAGATAGCGGGTGACGTACGCGTACGCGTACTCGGCGGCGAACATCTGCGGCATCTCGATCTGCGGCCCCAGCACCCCGCCCGCACCCGCCTCGATGAGGGCGCCGCCCAGGTGCACCAGCTCGGCGGTGCCGGGCAGACCGGCGTAGCAGGCGTTGAGGAGCACCAGCGGGCGCTGCCGCAGCAGCGGACCTCCGGTGGTCCGCCGGGACAGCACCGCGCGGGCGTCGATGTCCTTGTGGTCGCTCAACTGCACCACGAACAAGGGCGAGTTGTCGTCCGCGGTGCGTCTGAAGTGCCCGTGGCACCAGAAGTACATCAGCTGCTCGTCGAGCCCGCCCGAACCGAGCGCGCGCAGCAGTTCCTCGCGCCGGGTGCGTTCGACGCACAGGGTGTCCGCGGCGAGGGCGGCCTCGACCTCGGCGGCGCGGGTGACACCCTCTGGGTCGATGCCTTTGTCGTGGTTCAGGCTCACGACCGGTGGGGAGGGCGGCGGACAGGTGCCCTCTGCACCTTCGGCTTCGACCTCGGCTTCGGCTTCGGGGAAGACGGGGTAGCAGCTGCCGGTCTGTTCGATCTGGTGCCGGTAGCCGAGGAAGCGGTGGAAGACGTGGCTGTCGGGGCCGGTGGCCGTGTCCTCGGGCAGACAGAGCATCGGCCAGGGCAGGAACAGGTTGGAGTCGACCCGGATCCGCAGCGGTCGTTCGCCGCTCAGCGCGCCGGTCAGGATGTCGCGGAAGCGCCGGGTGGCCCGGCCGCCGTCGCCCAGCAGTTCCCCGTACAGCAGATAGGCGCCCTGTCGCGCGAGTTCGTCGAGGATCTCGCGCAGTTCCTCCTCGGGCTCGGCGGTGAGATCCGGGCAGGTGGCGTACGGGAAGTGGGGGCGGCCCCCGACCGGGATCCCGCGCTCGTCGACGGGCTGGAAGTCGACCAGTTCCCGCTTCCACAGGGCGCGCAGCTGCGCCGAGGCTGCGGTCACGGCGGCGGGCTTCACGTTCAGCCTCAGTGCGTGCTCGGTCGGGGACGGGGGAGTGGCCGGGCCGTACATCCGGGCCCTGATGTGGTCGTCGGCGTACGCGTCGAGGGCGAGGACCAGGTCCGGGTGGCGGACCGAGGGCGCCGGTCTGCGGGTGAAGCCGGCGCTGGGGTCCTGGACGACCTGGGTGGGAAGTTCGCGGGCCATGGGGATCAGGCCCTCCGTGCGGGTTCGGGACGGGGCGCCGCCGCACGGGGCCCCGGGGAGGAGGGGATCACGTCGATCTCCGTCTCGACCTGCTGGAGGACGGCGCCGGTGACCGGGTCCTCGATGGTGAAGCGCAGGCGGTGGTGGCCGGGGCGGTGCGGGGTGAAACGGAACTCCGCGCCCTCACCACGCACGGTCACGGTGACGGCGTGCGGGGGTTCGACCTCGGCGTGCGTGAGGGGGGTCGCGCGGGCGCGGAGCGCGGGGAGCGGGGCGGTGGACCAGCGGTGCCGGGCGCCCGGGACGACCTGGAGGGCGATGCGGGCGGACTCGTCCTGGGCGGGGGCGTCGTCGAGGAGCGTCAGGCGGACATGGGCGTGGGTGGCGTCCGGGCCGCGGTCGTCGGGGCCGCGGCCAGCGGGGCCGCGGCCAGCGGGGTCGTGGCTGTCGGGGCGGGGTTCTGGCTGGGTGTGGCGGGCGGCGCGGGGGATCCGCAGATCGCCGTCCTCGGTCCACTCGACCGCGTCCAGCACGGCGGCGGGGTACCGGCGGACCAGTTCGTACGGTGGCGCGGTGTCCGGTGCCGATTCGGCCAGGTCCACCCATGCCTCGCCCGCCTCGTCGCCGACGAGGCGGAACATATGGCGGATCTCCGCCGACCAGTCGGCGTCCAGGAACCGGCGGGCGGGGGCGCGCAGCGCGTGCTCCAGCATGGTCCAGGCCATGCCGTGGGGGCAGCCCGCGGTTTCGAAGAGGGACAGGGACTTCTCGAGCAGCCGGTCCGCCGCGCGCCGCTTCTCCTCGTCCGGCCCGCCCGCGCGGGCCAACGCCAGCCCGTGGTGGTGCAGCGCCCAGGCGAGGCCGACTCGGTCGGACACGGTGCGGAAGCGGTGTGCGACGGCGGAGAACTCGTTGTGCCAAGGGAAGCCGGGCTGGTCCGCCGCCAGGATCCACCACAGGTGCGCCCAGGCGGCGCCCCGCCGGTCGCCCTCGTGCTCGTGCAGCCGGCGGGCCATGGCGAGGGCTTCGGGGTCCGGCGTACCCAACGGGAAGGAAACCCGGCCGAGTTCGGTCGCCGCCCAGGCCACCCCCCGTACGTCACCGATCGCGTGGAACGCCTCCTGCGCGGCGTACAGCAACTTCTCCGCGTCCTCTGCCTGGCCGCGCAGCAGACACAGCCGCCCGTACTGGAACATCGTCCACGCCTCGCCGCGCCGGTCGCCCGCGACCTGGTGAGCCTCGACAGCGCGCCTGAGCAGTGGTCCGGGCGCGCGCAGGTCACCCCGGTCGCAGTGCACGGCGGCCCGGGTGAGCAGGGCCCAGCCGTCGGCGCCGCGGCCGGAGGGGAGGGTGGCGAGGTGGCCCTCGGCGTCCGTGAGGCGGCCCATGTGGTGGGCGGTGACGGCCAGTTCGAGGATGACTGTGGTGTCGGCCGCGTGGGTGGCGGTGGTGTCCGCCACGTGGGCGGTGAGGAGTTCGGCGGCGAGCTCCGGGTTGCCGGTCTCGCGGGCGGCGACGGCCAGAGGTGCGTCCAGGGTCACCTCACCCGTCCTGGCCCAGCGGACCTGCCGCAGTACCAGCAGCTCGGCGAGCCGACCGCGTTGCGCCAGCTGGTCCGCCAGCGGTCCGACGAACTCACCGACCGTGTCGCTGCGGCTGACCAGGTCGACGAAGGCCGCCGGGTGATCACCGAACGCGCCCGGGTGCTCGTGCGCGGCGTCGAAGAGTGCCCGGGTGACCGCGGTTTGCCTCGCTTGCAACTTGGCGCTGCTCCAGTCCCGTACGACGAGCGAACGGACCAGTGGATGGAGCCGCAGATCTCCTTCGCCGGTGGGGTGCAGCAGTTCGAATCGGCGCAGTTCTCGCAGGGCCGTGGCGGATCCCAAAAGGGGGGCCAACTCGGCGGGCAGTTCCTCGATGCCGAGTGCGGCCAGGTCGTCGAGAAGCTCTCCGGCCTCGTCGCTCAGCCCTGTCGGGACCCGCAACCTCGGGGGCCCGTGCTGCGAACCGGCGGCCGGCAGCGCGCCCGCGAGCCGGGCCAGCAGCGGTGAGCCGCCCGCGAACCGTTCGATCGCCTCGAGCGTCTGCCGTGGGCTGGGGCCCGCGAGCGTCTCCCGGATCAGCTCCTGTCTGTCGGCACGGGACAACGGGCCCAGATGACAGACCGCCAGCCGCTTGTCGAACGGCAGGCCAGGGCCCGCCGGGCTCATCAGCAGCGGCGACCGGGTTTCGGAGAGAGCGGTGAGAAGGGAGTGGGTTGCCGCGCCGGTGGGCACCCCGTCCACGACCACGACCGCTGGGTCTACGAGGAAAACCGCACGGCAGGTGCGGACGACCGCGTCACGCAGCTGGTTCGGAGGCTCTCCGATCAGCCTGGCGAGAGCATCGGCACACACCTCGCCGCGCACGTCCAGCAGCCGCAGCGGCGTGATCGTGGACGACTGGCCCTCGGCGAAGTCCGTCACCCGCACCCGGCACACCGGAAGCTCACGCTCCGCCGCCAGCTCCCGCGCCAGTTCGTCGAGAAACGCCGACTTGCCCATGCCGGGATCGCCGGTCACCAGTAGCGGCCAACCGGCCGCCAGGTCCCGCCGTGCAGCCGCCAGTTCGCGCCCACGCCCCACCAACGGCACCGAATCCCCGCCTCCCGCTCGTCCCCGTACGCCCTATCGCGGCGTGGCCACCGCCACCCCCATGACTTCCCGAGCGTGTCGATCGGGCACCATCCCCAATCGCCAAGCCTGCCATCCCGCGTCCAGGTCGACCCCCCGTTCCAGCAAGAGCTGATACGCCTCCACGTAGTCGTCGAGCTTGGTGTCGCGGGACGGATGGCCGGTGCGGGAGAGCCCGCCCAGTTCCTCCTGGGCCACGGCGCTGCCCACCTCGAGCCCGCCCGGGGAGGCGTACGGCAGGAGGGTGCACCGCAGGAGCCTGGCCCAGTCCTCGCCGCGCCGGTCGCCGTACGAGGTGAAGAGGTCCACCGCCTCGTCGCACAGGGCGAGGGCCTGTTGCGTACGGGCGTTGCCGGCGTCCACCACGGCCAGCTCCAGGCAGGTCCACGCCTCGCCGTGGGCCACGCCGATGCGCTGGAAGTCGGCCCGCGCGTCCACCAGGAGCTGGCGGGCGAAGCCCGAGTTGCGCAGCGAGCCGGTCTGCGCGGCGCGCTGGTCGCGGGTCACGCGGGCCGAGTGGTGACGCGCGCAGGCGAGCCCGTACACGTCCCGCATCCGGGAGAACATCGTGCGGGAACGCTCCAGTTCACGCACCGCCTGGTCCAGGTTGCCGGTCTCCTCCAGGGCCTGGCCCAGGTAGTACACCGTCCAGGCCTCGCCGCGCGCGTCCTCGTTCTCCCGGTGCCGGGAGATCGCCTGGCGCAGGCCCGCGATCGCGCCGGTCGGGTCGCCGTCGACGAGGCGGGCGCGGGCCAGCTGGGTCAGCGCCCAGGCCTCGCCGCGGGCGTCGCGGGTGCGGCCGTACAGGTCGAGGGCCGCGCGCAGCTCCCGCTCCGCGCTCGGTACGTCGCCCCTGCGCAGGCCCAGCTGGCCGAGCTGGAAGTGGGCCCACGCCTCGCCGTGCACGGACTCGCTCTCGCGGTGCAGGTCGAGGGCGCGGGTGAGCAGGTCGAGGGCGGTGGCGAGGTGGGCCCGGTCGCGCTCCACCGCGGCGAGCGCGTGCATCGTCCAGGCGCGGTCCGCGGCCAGTTCCGGGGCGGCCTGGAGGTCCATGGCCTCCTGGAGCTTGGCCGCCGCCTCGGTGAGGTTGCCCTGGTGGTGCAGGGTGATGCCGAGGGAGCACAGGGCCCGGGCCGCGCCCGCGTCGTGGTGTGCCTCGAAGTAGAGGTCCACCACGGAGGACAGGGTCGTACGGGCCTTGTCCAGCTCGCCGAGCTGGCGGGCCGCGATGCCGGTGCGCCATTGGACCGAGCGCACCAGGAGTCCCTGGTCGACGGCCTGCGTCAACTCGCTGATCTCGCCCAGGCGGTAGAGGTCGCCGCGCAGCAGGCAGTAGTCGCACAGGGCGCCGAGCAGGTGCAGTACGGCTGCCTGGTCGACGCCTTCCGCGTGGCGCAGGGTCGCCGTGATGAAGCTCGACTCGTCGTCCAGCCAGCGCAGGGCCGCGTCGAGGGAGGTGAATCCGTGCGGACCAAACTGATCCGCGCGTGTGGACGTCTTGCCGTCGACCAGTCGGATCACCGAGTCGGCCAGCTCGGCGTAGTTCACGATCAGGCGTTCCTGCGCCGCCGTCCGCTCGGACGGTTCCTCCTCGTCCAGCAGCCGCGCTTGCGCGAAGGCCCGGACGACGTCGTGCAGGCGGTAGCGGCTGCCGCGGACGTGGTCGATCAGGCCCGCCCGGGCGAGCGCGGTCAGGTGGCGGGTGGCCTCCTGCTCGTCCGTCGCCAGCAGGGAGGCCGCCGCCGCGGCGCCCAGTGAGGAGCGGCCGGCCAGGGCCAGGCGCCGCAGCAGCCGCCTGGCCGGGTCCGTCTGGTCGGTGTAGCGCAGCCACAGCACCCGCTCGACGGGCTCCACGGGGCCGTACGCCCCGAGGTCGGAGGCCAGTTGGCGGGGTGTGCGCGGGCCCAACGAGGAGCCCGCGACGCGCAGGGCCAGCGGCAGGCTTCCGCACAACTCCCTTACGTGCTCGGAGGAGTCCGCGTCGTAGGGGCCCGACGAGTCCTGTGCGACCGCCTTCAGCAGTTCCTCGGCACCCGCCGCGTCCAGCGCCTCGACGGGCAGCTGGTGCACCCAGGCGGGGAGGTCGGCGGGCAGGTCGAGCGGTTTGCGGGCGGTGACCAGGACCAGGCTCTCCGAGCGCTCGGGGACCAGGGTGCGCACCTGCCCGGCGTCGGACGCGTCGTCGAGCACGATCGTCACCGGCAGGCCGGTCAGATGCTGGTGGTACAGCTCGCTGAGCCTTCTGACCTGCTGGTCCTGTGAGGAACGCTCACGGAAGAGGAGCTGTTCGCGCGGCGCGCCGAGCCGGTTCAGGAGGTGCAGCAGCGCGTCGCGGGTGGTCAGCGGCGGCTCCTGAGCGCTGTCGCCGCGCAGATCCACCACGCACGCGCCGCGGAACTGGTCCCGCAGGCTGTGTGCCGCCCGGACGGCGAGGGTGCTGCGGCCGGAGCCGGGCGCGCCGTGCAGCACCACCACCGTCGGCTTCGTCTCCGTGCTCGCCCGCGCCGCGTGCACCCACTGCGCGATCCGCGACAGCTCGGTCCGACGGCCCGCGAACGGGCCTTCCGGCTCGGGGAGTTGGCCGAACGACTGCTCCAGGACGCTGCGCCGCCTGGCCGCCGCGCTCTTGTCGGTGCGGCGCAGCTGGGGCGCACCCTGCTTGGCGCCCGTGGTGGCGCTGAGGACGCGCTGCTGGTCGAGGAACGGCCGGATGCCGCGTACCTCCAGGGCCGTCAGCCACTGCAGTCGCAGCTGCTCGGCGCCTCCCGGCCGGCCCAGGGCTCCGGCTCGCCTGCTCGCGGCCGGCAGATGCGAGGCCGTCACCTTGACCACGGTGGCCGCCGCACCCACCACCGCGACCGTCGCCCCCGCGCCGATCGCCGTCCCCGCGCCCGTGCCGAGCGCCAGGTCGGCCACGCAGGCCGCGACCGCCGCGACGACCGCCACCAGCAAGGGGGTTCCGGCGCCCTCCCGGGCGTAGCGCTGCCCGAAGGTCAGCCGGCCGGCCTCCGCCTCGTCGAGGGCATGGGTGTACGCCCCGTACTCCTCGGCGGCGGCCTGCCCCATGGCGTCGAGCGCGGCGCGGGACCGCGACAGCAGCACGGCCCCGTCGGTGCGCCCGCCCGAGCGCCGTACCTCTTCCTCCACAGCCCGGGCCAACAGCCTTTCGGCCTCCGCCCGGTGGCTGTCCCGCATGTCACGTCCCCCTCCGGCGGCAACTCCCTTTCCGACAAGTGTCCTTCGCGCGGGGCGCGAGCGCGAGGGGGCGGCGATCACGGAAACGCGGGGGTGTGGCGCCCGTGCGGCGCTGGGCGGGTCGGTTGGGCGGATCGGGTGGCGTCGTACCGAGGACGGTCCGACGATCAGGCCGCCCCACGCGTGACCGGGAGCCTTCGGGCAGGATGGAGACATGCCGAACCGACTGGCCCATGAGACGTCCCCGTACCTGCTCCAGCATGCCGACAACCCCGTCGACTGGTGGCCCTGGTCGGAAGAGGCCTTCGCGGAGGCGCGGCGGCGGGACGTTCCGGTGCTGCTGAGCGTCGGCTATTCGAGTTGCCACTGGTGTCACGTCATGGCGGGCGAGTCCTTCGAGGACGAGGCGACGGCCGTGTATCTGAACGAGCACTTCGTCAGCGTCAAGGTCGACCGTGAGGAGCGCCCGGACGTCGACGCCGTCTACATGGAGGCCGTCCAGGCGGCCACCGGCCAGGGCGGCTGGCCCATGACGGTCTTCCTCACCCCCGACGCCGAGCCCTTCTACTTCGGTACCTACTTCCCGCCGGCCCCCCGTCACGGCATGCCCTCCTTCCGGCAGGTCCTGGAGGGTGTGCACACCGCCTGGACCGGCCGGCGTGACGAGGTCGCCGAGGTCGCCGGGAAGATCACGCGGGACCTCGCCGAGCGGGAGCTGAGTTACGGGGACGCCCAGGTCCCGGGTGAGCCCGAGCTGGCCGGGGCCCTGCTCGGGCTCACCCGGGAGTTCGACGCCTCGCGGGGCGGCTTCGGCGGCGCACCCAAGTTCCCGCCGTCCATGGTCATCGAGTTCCTGCTCCGCCGTCACGCGCGGACCGGCTCCGAGGGCGCCCTCGAGATGGCGCAGGACACCTGTGAGCGGATGGCGCGCGGGGGGATCTACGACCAGCTCGGCGGCGGCTTCGCCCGGTACTCCGTCGACCGCGAGTGGACGGTGCCCCACTTCGAGAAGATGTTGTACGACAACGCGCTGCTGTGTCGTGTCTACGCGCACCTGTGGCGGGCCACCGGCTCCGAGCTCGCCCGCCGCGTCGCCCTGGAGACCGCCGACTTCATGGTCCGCGAACTCCGCACCGCCGAGGGCGGGTTCGCCTCCGCGCTCGATGCCGACAGCGACGACGGGACCGGCCGGCACGTCGAGGGCGCGTACTACGTGTGGACGCCCGAGCAGCTGCGTGAGGTGCTCGGGGACGCGGACGCCGAACTGGCCGCCCACTACTTCGGGGTGACCGAGGAAGGCACCTTCGAGGAAGGCGCCTCCGTCCTCCAACTCCCGCAGCACGAAGGCGTGTTCGACGCCGAGAAGATCGACGACATCCGGCGCAGGCTGCTCGCCGCCCGCGCGGAGCGCCCGGCCCCCGGCCGCGACGACAAGGTGGTGGCCGCCTGGAACGGCCTCGCCGTCGCCGCCCTGGCTGAAACCGGCGCCTACTTCGAGCGCCCGGACCTCGTGGACGCCGCGATCGGCGCCGCCGACCTCCTCGTGCGCCTGCATCTGGACGAGCGTGCGCGGCTCGCCCGTACTAGCAAGGGCGGGCGGGTCGGGGCGAACGCCGGGGTGTTGGAGGACTACGCGGACGTCGCCGAGGGGTTCCTCGCGCTCGCCTCGGTGACCGGCGAGGGGGTGTGGCTGGAGTTCGCGGGGTTCCTCCTCGACCATGTCCTGATCCACTTCGCGGACGCCGAGTCGGGCGCCCTGTACGACACCGCCGACGACGCCGAGCAGCTCATCCGCCGCCCCCAGGACCCCACCGACAACGCCACGCCGTCCGGCTGGAGCGCGGCCGCCGGAGCCCTGCTGTCGTATGCCGCCCAGACCGGCGCTGAACCCCATCGCACCGCTGCCGAGCGGGCGTTGGGTGTCGTGAAGGCGCTCGGGCCGCGCGCTCCCCGTTTCATCGGCTGGGGCCTGGCGGTCGCGGAGGCGCTCCTCGACGGGCCGCGCGAGATCGCGGTCGTCGGTCCGGCCGGCGATCCGGCGACGAAGGCCCTGCACCGCACCGCGCTGCTGGGCACCGCGCCGGGCGCCGTGGTCGCCGTAGGCGCTCCGGGGAGTGATGAGCTGCCGCTCCTTGCCGACCGGCCCTTGGTGCAGGGGCAACCCGCTGCGTACGTTTGTCGTAACTTCACCTGTGACGCTCCGACGGCCGACCCGGAGCAGCTCAGCGCGGCTCTGAACGGCTGAAACATCGATCATCAACCGGTCTAAACCAGACCTGTGTACGATTTATTCAGTAATCAATCCGACTGTCTTGAAACACGCTCTTCATCAGAACAACGTGCGCACTTCACAGATCACCCATAGCATCTGCACGGTGACGCGACGGATGTGACTGACCGTCGCGACAGGGGGTTTTGGGGATCTGGGGGGATCTTTTGCTGACGTCTGTCTTTATTGCTGCCGTTTCGCTGGCCTTGTTCTGGATGGCAGCCTTCACTCTGTGGTGGCAGATGCACGCCTGGCGTACGCCCGAAGTGCTCGCTTCCACCCGTTTCAGCAGACCGGACGGCGGTGACCGGCTCGCCTTCTCGCTGCTGCTGCCGGCCCGCCATGAACAGGCCGTGCTCGACCACACCATCCAGCGCCTGCTGGAGTCGAGCCACACCGACTTCGAGATCATCGTCATCGTCGGGCACGACGATCCGGAGACCACCGCGGTGGCCCGGGCGGCCGCGGAGCGCGACTCGCGCGTACGCGTCGTCGTCGACCGCCACGAGAAGAAGAACAAGCCGAAGGCCATGAACACGGCGCTGCCGCACTGCCGCGGCGACGTCGTCGGAGTCTTCGACGCCGAGGACCAGGTCCATCCGGAGCTGCTCGCCCACGTGGACCATGCGTTCCGCACGACGGGTGCGGACGTCGTCCAGGGCGGCGTCCAGCTCATCAACTTCAACTCCAGCTGGTACAGCCTGCGCAACTGCCTGGAGTACTTCTTCTGGTTCCGCTCACGGCTGCACCTGCACGCGCAGAAGGGGTTCATCCCGCTCGGCGGCAACACCGTCTTCGTACGGACCGACGTGCTGCGGGAGGCCGACGGCTGGGATCCCAACTGCCTCGCCGAGGACTGCGACCTGGGGGTCCGGCTCTCCAGCGTCGGCAAGAAGGTCGTCGTCGCCTACGACTCCGACATGGTGACCCGGGAGGAAACTCCCGGCAGTCTGATGTCACTGATGAAGCAGCGCACCCGGTGGAACCAGGGCTTCCTGCAGGTCTACCGGAAGAAGGACTGGAAGCAGCTTCCGGGCTTCGGGCAGCGGCTGCTCGCCCGCTACACGCTCATGACGCCGTATCTGCAGGCCGTCTCCGGCGTGGTCATCCCGCTCAACGTGGCCATCGCGCTCTTCCTCGACGTGCCCGTGGGTATCGCCTTCATCACCTTCCTGCCGGCCGTGACCGCCCTGGTCACCTTCGTCTTCGAGCTTGTCGGACTGCATGACTTCGGCAAGCAGTACGGGCTGCGCGTCCGCTTCGTCCACTACGTCAAGCTCGTCCTCGGTGGCCCCTTCTATCAGGTGCTCCTCGCCGGTGCGGCCGTCCGTGCCGTGTGGCGGGAGCAAAGGGGCCGCAACGACTGGGAGTTGACCAGCCATGTCGGCGCGCACCTCGCCGAGGTCGAAGTGAGCCGCTAGGGCCGGCGCGATCCGGTGTGATCCGGCGGGGCCGGGGTGGCTCCGCCAGGACCCGATGTGGCCCGTCAGGGCTGATATCGACCCCATGGGGTCGATATCGGTCATGAGGGCGGATATGGCCGTCAGGGCCATTGTGCTCCGGCTGGGACCCGTTCCGGTGGGTCGGCCTTGCCGCTGAGCGTCCAGTAAGTACTGAAAGTGCAGAAAGTCCCGAGAGGACCTTCCCGCGTGACCTCGACCCTTCCCGCGGCGACCACCTCCACGGTCCCCGCGCAGCGGCCCTCCGCGCCCAAAATCGTCCACGACTCCCGTCCCCTGCAGCGTCTGCGCCGCTCGCGCGCCGACCTCGTGCTGTGCGGTGTCCTGCTCCTGGCCATACTCGCCGTGCAGGGCTGGAACATCACCGCCTACCCGACCCTCAGTGACGACGAGGGCACCTATCTCGCGCAGGCCTGGGCCGTCCAGCAGGGCAAGGGCCTCGCCCACTACACGTACTGGTACGACCACCCGCCCATGGGCTGGATCCAGATAGCCGCGCTGACCTGGATCCCGGCCCACCTCAGCCCCTCGCTGATGACGGTCGGCTCGATGCGGGTCGCGATGCTGGCGGTCAGCGCGGTGAGCGCGATCCTGCTGTACGTCCTCGCGCGCCGTCTCTCGCTGCCGCGCTGGGCGGCGGGGCTCGCGATGGCGCTCTTCGGGCTCTCGCCGTTGTCGGTGGTGCTCCAGCGCGAGATCTTCCTGGACAACATCGCGGTGATGTGGACGCTGCTCGCGTTCTGCCTCGCCGCGTCCCCGAGCCGTCACCTGTGGCACCACTTCGCGGCGGGCATCGCGGCCGCGGCGGCCGTGCTCACCAAGGAGACGATGCTTGTCATCCTGCCCGCGCTCCTGGTCACCATGTGGCGCCACGGCCACCGCGACACCCGCAAGTTCGCGCTCACCGGAGCCATCACCGCCTGCGCCCTGATCGGCCTCTCGTATCCCCTCTTCGCCCTGCTGAAGGGCGAGTTGTTCCCGGGCTCGGGCCATGTCTCGCTCTGGGACGGCATCACCTACCAGATGAGCCGCCCCGGCTCCGGCTTCATCCTCGACCAGGGCACCGGCTCGTACGGCGTCCTGCAGTCCTGGCTGTACTACGACCGCGTGCTGCCCCTCGGCGGCCTGGCCGGAGCGCTGCTGCTGCTGGCCACCTGGCGCTGGTCGGTGACCGCCCGCGCGCTGGCCGGACCCGCGCTCACCGTCGCCATCCTCGCCCTGGTGGCGCTGCGCCCGAGCGGCTACCTGCCCGCGATGTACGTCATCCAGGCCCTGCCGTTCCTCGCCCTGGTCCTCGCCGGGGGCACCGCGAGCGTCGCCCACGCGGTGCTGCGCAGGGGACGCGGCGCGGACGAGAAGCCGTACGTCACCTGGGGGCGGCGGGTGACGGCGGCCGCGCTCGTGGCGGCGGCCGCCGCCTATGTCGTCCCGCGCTGGTACGACGGCAACCACACCGCCGTCACCGCCGACGCCAACGCCCCCTACCGGGCCGCCGCCGCATGGATGAAGACCGAGGTGAGCGATCCGCGCAACACCCGGGTCCTCGTCGACGACGCGCTCTGGCTCGACCTCGTGCACGACGGCTACCGGCCCGGACTCGGCGTCATCTGGTTCTACAAGGCGGACCTCGACCCCGCGGTGACCAAGACGATGCCAGGCGGCTGGAAGGACCTCGACTACGTCGTCGCCTCCCCGACCGTGCGCCGTGACGCGGTGGACCTGCCCAACGTCAAGGCGGCCATCGAGCACTCGACGCCGGTCGCCACCTTCGGCAAGGGCGAGGACCGGATCGAGATCAGGCAGATCAACGCCACCACCATGACCACGGCGAGTTCCGGAGGCAGTCGATGAGCAGCTTCGAGAGCACTGTCCCCGACGAACTGGGCGCCCCGGCTGGAGCGCCCCGGAGGCGAAGCGAGCGCGAGAACGCAGTTGCTGAACCGGGCGCCGTCACCATCGTCGTACCGACCTTCAACGAGTCCGCGAACATCCGCGAGCTGCTGCACCAGATCACCGAGTCGGTACCGGCCCGGCTGCCCTGCGAGGTCGTCTTCGTGGACGACTCCACGGACGACACCCCGGAGGTGATCAACCGGGAGGCGCGGGACTGCCCCTTCCCGGTCACCGTGCTGCACCGCGACCGACCCGAGGGCGGGCTCGGCGGGGCGGTCGTCGAGGGGCTGAAGGCGGCGAGCTCCGAATGGATCGTGGTCATGGACGGCGACTGCCAGCACCCGCCGTCCCTGGTACCGGAGTTGGTCGCCTCCGGCGAGCGCGCGAACGCCGGGCTCGTCGTCGCCAGCCGCTACATCAAGGGCGGCAGCCGCGAGGGCCTGGCGGGCGGCTACCGCATCGCCGTCTCGCGCGGCGCGACCTGGCTGACCAAGACGCTCTTCCCGCGCAAGCTGCACGGCATCAGCGACCCGATGAGCGGCTTCTTCGCGATCCGCCGCAGCGCGGTCACCGCCGAGGTCCTCCAGCCGCTCGGCTACAAGATCCTGCTCGAACTCGCCGTGCGCAGCCGCCCCCGCGAGGTCACCGAGGTGCCCTTCGTCTTCCAGGACCGGTTCGCGGGCGAGTCCAAGTCGACCGCGCAGGAGGGCTTCCGGTTCCTGCGCCACCTCGTCGGGCTGCGCACCGCCTCGCCCCTCGCACGGATGGTGGTCTTCGGCCTGATCGGCGCCACCGGCTTCGTACCGAACCTGCTGGGCCTGTACGCGCTCACCGCCGCCGGAATGCACTACCTGCCCGCGGAGATCCTCGCCAACCAGCTCGGCGTCGCCTGGAACTTCCTGCTCATCGAGCACCTCCTGTTCCGGGAGCGCCGAAAGCACCGCAAGCGGTGGGACCGCGTGGGCCGGTTCGCGCTGCTCGCCAACGCCGATCTGGTGCTGCGCATTCCGCTGATCGCGCTCTTCGTCCACCACCTCGGGGTGGGCGCGCTGTCCGCCACCGCCCTGGCCCTGGTGACGACCTTCGTCCTGCGCTTCGTGGGGACCGAAGCGCTGGTCTATCTGCCGCGCCGCAGCGAAAAGGCCGCGCGTGGGAGCCGCACCGCAAGGAGAGCCGCATGACCTACCTGGTACGACCAAGACGCAGAACGTCACTGCTGGCCGTGGCGGGCCTCGCCGCCGGGCTGCTGCTCATCTCCCCGCAGCCCGCGTCCGCCGCGAACCTCGTCACCAACCCGGGCTTCGAGACGGCGGGCACGGACGGGATGCCGTACTGCTGGGAGAAGTCCGGCTGGGGCGACAACGACTTCACCTTCTCCACCGTCGCCGGCGCGCACTCCGGCACCAAGGCCATGAAGGTCGAGCTGACCCGGCGCGTCGACGGCGACCGCAAGGCGCTGATCACCGAGTCCACCGCCTGCGCGCCGGTGGTCACCGTGGGCAAGCAGTACGACCTCGGACTCTGGTACAAGACGACCACCCCGGACGCCTCCCTCACGCTGTTCCGGCACGACACGACGGCGGGCTGGCAGTACTGGACCGACCTCAAGACCCTCGACATGGCGGGCAGCTGGACCGAGGCCACGGTCCGCACGCCCGCCGTCCCGGCCGGCACCGACCGCATCACCTGGGGCGTCTCCGTGTACGGCACCGGCGCCGCCACCACCGACGACTACACGATGGAACAGGTCGCCGACACACCCCCGCCCGCCACCTGCACCGGCACCGCCGAACAGTGCGCCAACGGCAAGTGGGACGTGCTGCCCACCCAGAACCCGGTGCGCTCCATGCACTCCGTCGTCCTCAACAACGGCAAGGTGCTGCTGATCGCGGGCTCCGGCAACAGCGAGGAGCAGTTCAACGCGGGCACCTTCACGAGCGCGGTCTACGACCCGGTGAACGGCACGTACAAGACGATCCCCACGCCCAAGGACATGTTCTGCGCGGGGCATGTGCAGCTGCAGGACGGGCGCGTGCTCGTGATGAGCGGCAACAAGGCGTTCCCGGCGGCGGACGGTTCCCACGGCTACGAGGGATACAAGGACTCGTACATCTTCGACCCGGCCACCGAGACGTACATCAAGACGAACGACATGAACGACGGCCACTGGTATCCGTCGGCCACCGAGCTCGGCAACGGTGACATCATCTCGTTCGGCGGGCTGCGCGAGGACTCCACCGGTTCGGTGACCGCCGAGCTCTGGTCGGACGCCCAGCAGCAGTGGCTGCCGATGTGGCAGGTCAACCAGACCTGGTCGTACTGGGGCCTGTACCCGTCGATGATCCTGATGCAGGACGGCCGGCTCTTCTACTCGGGCAGCCATGTCTTCGGCAACGGCACCCCCGGCACCGGCTCGGCGATCTACGACTACGACGCCAACACCACGACGGCGATCCCGGGCCTTCAGAGCAAGGACGAACGCGACCAGTCCGCCAGCGTGCTGCTGCCCCCGGCCCAGGACCAGAAGGTGCTGACGATCGGCGGCGGCAACATCGACTCCAACCCGGAAGCCAACCGGCTCACCGACATCATCGACCTGAAGTCCGCCAACCCGACGTACGTCGCGGGCCCGCCGATCCCGCAGGGCACGGTCGACCTCGGCAACGGCAAGGTGGCCCAGACCGGCGCCCAGGGCAAGATGTACGTCTCCGCCGTCCTGCTGCCCGACGGCAAGGTCCTGGAGACGGGCGGCGCCCTGCACAACCGCGCCAACCCGGTGTACGAGACGTCGATCTTCGACCCGGCGACCTCGACCTTCGACCAGGTGGCGACCGACCCGGAGGAACGCGGCTACCACTCGTCCGCGTTCCTGCTGCCCGACGGCCGGGTGATGACCACCGGCGACAACCCGGGCAACGGCACCTGGAACCACGACGTGTCCATCTACACCCCGCCCTACCTCTTCAAGGGCACCCGTCCGACGATCACCTCGGTGATCGACAACGAGTGGGTGTACGGCGACACGCAGCGCATCACGGTCGACCGGCCCATCGCCAAGGCCGAGCTGATCCGCCCGGCCGCGGTGACGCACTCCTCGGACCCGAACCAGCGGTTCGTGGACCTGCCGCTGAGCGTGGACGGCAACAACGTCGACCTGAACGTGACGAGCAACCCCAACCTGGCGCCGCCCGGCTGGTACATGCTCTTCGCGGTCGACGCGAACGGCGTCCCCTCGATCGCCAAGTGGGTGCACCTCCAGGGTCCGTCGGCACTCGCCGCCGCGGACACCGCCTCCGCGCACGTCCACTCCTTCGCCGACTCCCTGGAGGGAACCGTCAAGGAGCCCGGCAAGAAGAGGGCCTCGCAGAAGGTCAGTCCCACCCTTGCCGGCTGCGACCGGCACTACGGCTCGATCAATGTCTGCGTGCCGACGGTCTTCCCGGACGAGGTGAAGAAGACGACGGCCTCGCGCTGCGCCTGGCTGAAGACCAATGACTACGGCCGGCTGAAGGTCAACGGCAAGGACGATCCGCTGGGCCTCGATCCGAACAAGGACCGGGTGGCCTGCGGCGCGAAGGACCTGAAGCGCCGCTAGGGCCTGTCCGGTCAGCTCCCGAACTCGGCGAGGGCGCGCCCCACGATGGCCTCCAGGCGGTCGTGGTGCGCGCCTTTCCAGAAGGCGCGTCCACACTCCCCGCACTGCGCGAAGACGTCGTACGACCGCTCGGTGCCGCCCTCCAGCTGATCCGCGACCTGCTCCTTCGTGGCGGCCCGGAGCAGGCCGTTGCACGCCGTGCAGCGCGTCCAGGGCTTCAGCTCGGGTGCGAACCGGCCCAGGACGTCACGGAGTTGGTCGTCGGGCAGGGTGCTGTAGACGAAGGCGCCCGCCCACAGCTCGCGGCGCCGCAGCAGTCCGCGGTCACGGCTGAGCATGACGCGCCGCTCGGCCGCGGAACGGGCGGCGAGGGCCGGGTCGCCGATGTCCGTGGACTCGTACGCCGTGTCCACGCCCAGCAGGCGCAGCCGACGGGCGAGGGTGCCGAGGTGAACGTCGAGGAGGAAGCGGAGCGGGGCACCGGGGACGTCCTGCGGACGCTCGACCGTGAGCACCCGTACGAACTCGCCGGCCGCCGGGATGTGCGAGAAGGGCACCTCCCGGCCGTCCACGATCAGGGCGCCGACCTCCGTCAGCGGGACGCCGAGCGACTCCACGACATGGCCGAGCGTGGAGGAACCGTCGGTGCCCACCGGGGTGGCACCCGCGCGCCGCCCGTGCGGGACGAACAGCCCCAGGTCGGCGGCGAATTCGACGTGGATCTCCGGTCCGTTCACCAGGTCAGGATGTCATGCGGGGCGCGCCGCCTGCCTCCGGGTCGGCGGCGGTCAGACCGTGCTCCAGGACGTCCACCCCGCGGCCGACGATCTCGGCGAAATCCTCCTGGTGGCCGCCCTCGGCCCAGTACAGGGAGGTCTCCAGCAGCCCGCCGATCAGCGACATCGCGAACACCCGCACTTCGAGGCTGTCGGGGTCCCGGCCGGTGCGCTCCCCGATGGCACGGCACAGCAGGCGGCCGGTGAGCGACATGCTCTCCATCATCCGGGAGCGCACCGCGGGGACCTCGACCATCAGCCGCGTCCGCAGCCGGCTCACCTCGGGCTCCTCGGCGGTCCCGATCCCGACGGCCTTCGCCATCACATACCGCAGGGAGTCGAACCACGGCTCGTCCGCGGGCCGCGACCGCAGCTCCTCCTCGAGGAGGGGGTCGAACTCGTCGGTGAGGACGATGTCCTCCTTGGTCGGGAAGTAGCGGAACACCGTGGACGGGGAGACCTCGGCCGCCTCCGCGATCTGCTCGATGGTCGTCGCTTCGTACCCCTGCTGCTGGATCAGTCGGTACGTCGCGTCGCGGATCGCGATCCGGGTCTTCATCTTCTTCCGCTCCCGGAGCCCCAGCTGGGGTTCGGGAGGGGAAGAGGTGCTGTGTGCGGTGGCGGCCATGCTGTTCATTGTCCGGCATTCATGGGGGTCGGAGCCATGGCGGTGTCCTCCTTCGACGCGGGCTCGACCTGCGGGGTCCCCGGCAGCAGCGCCGCGGCCAGCAGTGCGACGAGCGTGGGAGTCACCATGAAATGAGAGTAGCTTCTAAAAGATGGTTACTGTCAATGGGTGGGGGCTTTCATGAGTCGTCAAGACATGGCAAAGGGCCGCGGCTTGAAGCCGCGGCCCTGGGAAGAGGCTGGTCGGGCGGGTTGCTCCCGCCGGTGGGTTATGCGTGCTGGTAGGCCACCAGCGAGATGCCGACGTAGTGCACGACGAACGCCGCGAGGGTGA
Organism: Streptomyces sp. NPDC048275; assembly: GCF_040652275.1. Lineage (NCBI taxonomy): Bacteria > Bacillati > Actinomycetota > Actinomycetes > Kitasatosporales > Streptomycetaceae > Streptomyces > Streptomyces sp. NPDC048275. The sequence goes on along the minus strand of NZ_JBEZLR010000030.1, from coordinate 52,375 downwards.
AGGAGTGGAAGACCTCGTGGAAGCCGAACCAGCGCGGTGACGGGTTGGGGCGCTTGATCCCGTAGATCACGCCGCCCGCGCTGTAGAGCAGTCCGCCGACGATCACCAGGACGAGGACGGCGATCCCGCCCGTGCGCATGAAGTCCGGCAGGAAGAAGACGGCCGCCCAGCCCATCGCGATGTAGCAGGGGGTGTAGAGCCAGCGCGGGGCGCCCACCCAGAACACCCGGAAGGCGATACCGGCCGCCGCCGCGGCCCAGATGCCCCACAGGAGCCACTGCCCCTTGGCGCCCGGCAGCAGCAGCATGGTCAGCGGTGTGTAACTGCCCGCGATGATCAGGAAGATATTGGCGTGATCGAGCCTGCGCAGCACGCCGTCCATGCGCGGGCTCCAGGTGCCGCGGTGGTAGAGCGCGCTCACCCCGAACAGCAGGCAGGCCGTCAGGGCGAAGATTCCGCAGGCGATGCGGCCGCGGGTCGAGTTCGCGAGAGCGGTGAGCACCAGGCCGGAGATGAGAACGGCCGGAAACATGCCCAGGTGCAGCCAGCCGCGCAGCTTGGGCTTGATCTCGTGCGTCTCGTGCGGCAGGGAGGACGCCACGGGACCGCGGCCTGCGGCCGGCGAGTCCGTGGGCGCGTCGGGGACGGGCGCAGTCATGCGCCGAATCGTACCTACGGAACCGTAAGTTACGTATCAGTACGAGGCAATCATCGGCCAGAAGTGGCCATGATCTCACGCGTTGTCCGGGCCCGCGAGGGGCGTCCCTGGTGAACCCGCGATGTGCGGAAGGAAACCCCGAGGTGAGTCGCGCGTGAGTGGCGATGGTCACTCCGCTCAGTTGTGCGGCCCTCTGGACAGATGCGCGGTACAGTCGGATGATCAAATGAGTGCGGTCGGCACCGGATGAGCGCCATGGGCTTTCACGCCCCGAAGCATCCGGGTCGCAGCCCCCACGGGGCACCAAAAACAAAACCCCTCATCTAGGAGCAATCGTGGCGCGCGACATCGCGGCTCCCTCCACCGTTCCCACCCAGCACAAGGAACTGATCTCGTGGGTCAACGAGATCGCAGAACTGACGCAGCCGGACAGCGTGGTCTGGTGTGACGGATCCGAGGCCGAATACGAGCGGCTGAGCGAGGAGCTCGTCCAGAAGGGCACCTTCAAGAAGCTCGATCCGATCAAGCGACCCCACTCCTACTACGCCGCCTCCGACCCGACCGATGTCGCGCGGGTCGAAGACCGGACGTTCATCTGCTCCGAGAAGGAGGAGGACGCGGGCCCGACGAACCACTGGAAGGATCCCGCGGAGATGCGGGAGATCTTCACGGGGGAGCAAGGCGTCTTCCGTGGCTCGATGAAGGGCCGGACGATGTACGTCGTCCCGTTCTGCATGGGCCCGCTGGGCTCGGACCTCTCCGCGATCGGCGTCGAGATCACCGACTCCGCCTACGTCGCCGTGTCCATGCGCACCATGACGCGCATGGGACAGCCCGTCCTGGACGAGCTCGGTTCCGACGGGTTCTTCGTGCGTGCTGTGCACACGCTCGGAGCGCCGCTGGCCGAGGGCGAGGCGGACGTGCCGTGGCCGTGCAACTCCACGAAGTACATCTCGCACTTCCCGGAGTCCCGCGAGATCTGGTCGTACGGCTCGGGCTACGGCGGCAACGCGCTGCTCGGCAAGAAGTGCTACGCCCTGCGTATCGCGTCCGTGATGGCGCGCGACGAGGGCTGGCTCGCCGAGCACATGCTGATCCTCAAGCTCACGCCCCCGCAGGGTGAGTCGAAGTACGTCGCCGCCGCCTTCCCGAGCGCCTGCGGCAAGACCAACCTCGCCATGCTGGAGCCCACCGTCTCCGGCTGGACGGTCGAGACGATCGGCGACGACATCGCCTGGATGCGGTTCGGCGAGGACGGCCGCCTCTACGCGATCAACCCCGAGGCCGGTTTCTTCGGCGTCGCGCCCGGCACCGGTGAGCACACCAACGCCAACGCGATGAAGACGCTGTGGGGCAACTCCGTCTTCACCAACGTCGCGCTCACCGACGACAACGACATCTGGTGGGAGGGCATGACGGAGGAGACTCCGGCCCACCTGACCGACTGGAAGGGCAACGACTGGACACCGGAGTCCGGGACGCCCGCCGCACACCCCAACGCCCGCTTCACCGTTCCCGCCGCGCAGTGCCCGATCATCGCGCCGGAGTGGGAGGACCCCAAGGGCGTGCCGATATCGGCGATCCTCTTCGGCGGACGCCGCGCCACCGCCGTACCGCTGGTGACGGAGTCCTTCGACTGGAACCACGGCGTCTTCCTCGGCGCGAACGTCGCCTCCGAGAAGACCGCCGCCGCCGAGGGCAAGGTCGGCGAGCTGCGCCGCGACCCGTTCGCCATGCTGCCGTTCTGCGGCTACAACATGGGCGATTACATGGGTCACTGGGTCGACGTCGCCAAGGACAAGGACCAGGCGAAACTCCCGAAGATCTACTACGTGAACTGGTTCCGCAAGAACGACGCGGGCAAGTTCGTGTGGCCGGGCTTCGGCGAGAACAGCCGTGTCCTGAAGTGGATCGTGGACCGCCTCGACGGCAGGGCCGAGGGTGTCGAGACACCGATCGGCATCCTGCCGGCCAAGGGGGCCCTGGACACCAAGGGCCTCGACCTGTCCGAGTCCGACCTCGACTTCCTGCTCACCGTCGACAAGGACGTGTGGCGCGAGGAGGCGGCGCTCGTGCCCGAGCACCTCAACACCTTCGGCGAGCACACCCCGAAGGAGCTGTGGGACGAGTACCGGGCGCTGGTGCAGCGCCTGGGCTAGCACCCGCAATGAATCTCCGCGGCCGGTCCGACATACCCTGACCTGCGACGTCGTCGTGACCGGACGCGGTTGCACCATCCCGGGAGGCCGGGGCCCGCACAACGGTGCGCGGGCCCCGGCCTTCTGGTGATGCCGTTGGCGAATCCGGTCGGCGGTGTCTCCCGCACCCCATGGGTGCCGCGAGACGGTGAGCGGGGACGTTCTGATGGGCGTGGGTCTGTACAACCCGGAGTCGGGCCGCTTCTTGCAGACCGACCCCCTGCCGCCGTTGCAGCCTGCGTGGTGCTCGCTTGGACGTACCTCGCGTGGTCGGTTCACCACGTCAAAGCCGCGATCGCACGAGGTGGCTGTTTCACCTGGACCTTCGGAGCGTCCGTCGGTTGGCATGGTGTGCACGGTTGGGCAGCGCCAGGCAATGTGAGCAAGAAGAACAAGTACTGCAAGAAGTAGCCCGGCCGGTGAACGACGTTCACTGACGGACGTTCACCGACGGGGAGGTGTCGGTGGCGCTGAGACGGCGCCACCGACACCGCCGTATTCGACCACAAGAGCGGAGACCGAAGTGATCTCGTTCAAGCTGGGAGCTCGTCAGCTCGTTCTCCCAGTCCTCCTGGGCTGCCTGACCGCCATAGCGCTCGTGTACGTGGGCTTGGCCGCCAGTGGCGATCCGATGAGCGCTGGCGAACTTGCGCCATTCCTCTGGGCAACGCCGGTGAGCTGCGCGGTCGTCGCGCTCACGGGCCGGGGCTACGGCGTGAGCCTCACCGAGGAGGCCCTTGTCCTCAGCGGCGACCGGCGCCGCCCGATCCTCCGCACGGACATCCTCCGCCTGGAGGTGCAACGCAGCCTGGGCGTCAGCCTCATCGCGGTGTACACCACGGACGGTCGGCGCACGATGCTGCGCGCCCCGACGTCCTTCCTGGACCGGGAGTTCGACCGCAAGGCACAGATCGTCATCGAATGGTGGCAGGGCAGCAGCTGAGGGCTGCGCGACGGCGGTTCAGTGGCCGCCCCCGCGCTCCTCGCGGATCTGCGCCACTACCCGCGCTACCGTCTGCCGCACCGCCTCCGTCTCCGTGAGGAGTGCAGTAGTCCGGGTGCCGCCCCTCCAACGTGGGGATCGCCCGCTCCAGCCGGGCGACGGAGTCGTCCAGCGGGCGGGCGTGCCGCGGATCGGGCGTGGTCCGGCCCGTCATGGCCAGCCGCTGCGCGTTCCCGGGACTATCCCCGCGGGGGCGGGGGTTTCAGAACACGCTGGGGGCGGTACTGCGTCAGCCGTCCACGAGCCGGTGATCTGCCAAAAGCAGGGCCAGCGGCCCGGCGGGGAGGAGGAACCGCCCCTCATGCACGGCCCGGAGCGCATCGCTCATTGGCCACCACATCAGTTTGAAGTCTGCCTCGGTCTCGGTGAGCTCCTGGGGGCCGAGCGTCAGGTCGCGGGCCTCGAAGAGGTGGACGCGCGCTGTGGAGCCCAACATGATCGCGTGTGAGCCCAGAGACCGCCACTGCTGGGCAGTCACACCGGCTTCCTCGCGGAGCTCACGGCGGGCGCACTCCAGCGGGGTCTCTCCGTCTTCCCGACGGCCGCCGGGAAGGAACAAGTAATCGCCTCCGTGGGCGGGAAAGTCGGCGCTCAGCAGGGCAACAAGGCCGTCGGCGTCGCGCGCCACGACCACGGAGGCGTCACGCAGTGATCCATCGCTCATACGGAGCGAGCGTAGAGGTCAGCCGTGTACCCAGGAGGCGAAAGGCACGTTCCACACGACGGGGTGGGCGATGCCGCGGCCGTGGAAGCCGTCGTCCCCATAGGCGTCGCCGTGGTCGGCGCACATGATGACCAGCCACCGTCTCTTGGCGGTGAGCCCGTCGAGCAGCCGGCCCAGGTGCGCGTCTGCGTAGGTGAGCGCTGCGGCCTGCGAGGCGGTGCTGTCCTCGCTGCTGCCGAGGTAGTGACCGTGCGGTACGTGCGTGGCGGAGTAACTGCGGGGGTGAGGTCGAGTCGGCTGTTCACGTCCAGCCTGGTGGTGATCCTGGCGGCGGTCGTGAACAGGCTGGGCTGATGACTACGAGCGCCCCCGGTCCTCCAGATAGCGCGTGTGTGACTCCTGGCGGCGGGCCTCCGTCTCGTGCAGGGTGGTGGCCAGGTGGTCCGCCTCCTCGTGGAGCAGGGTGAGTTGGCGTTCCAGGTGGCGCTCCGGGGGTTCGGTGCCGGGGGTCAGGCGGGTCCACCATCTTGTGCGTACGAAGGTGTCGACGGCCTCGGGGATGTCCTGGCGTACGGCGCGGGACAGGGCGTGTACGCCCTCCGGGTCCTGGGCGAGGACCGCGGCCACCCAGCCGGGGTCCAGCAGGGCGGTCAGGAGGTCGGTCAGCTCGGTGAGCCGGCCCGCGGCTGCCGGGGGCAGCTCGATGCCGTTCAGATAGTCCCGGAGCTTTGCGAAGTCGACGCGCAGTTCGTCGAGTTGGGCCGAGGGGTCCGGGAAGTCGGGGAGCGATGGGCGCTCCGGCGGGGCGATCAGGGCGCCCGCGCCGTACAGGCCCACGACGACGACCGGCCAGTACGCGCCCGCGAGCCCGGTGAAGGTCAGGGCGAGGCCGACGAGCCCGCAGGCGCTGCCGGTGAGGTTCTTGCGGGACTCGAGATAGCCGATGAATTTATTGGTAGCCACGGATCTCCTCGAAGGCGCCGTCGAGCGAGCCCTTCTGGGCGTCGAAGAGACGGCCGCCGGTCAGGTCGGCGATGTGCTGGAGTTCGCCACGGTCGGAGTCGCCGAAGAGGATCGGGAAGACGGGGATCTCGCGCTGTGCGCCCGGCAGCGCGCGGTAGAAGCCGTCGAAGTGCTCCGCGCCCGCGCCTGCCGTGTTCTCGCCGTCCGTCATCAGCACGATCGACGTGAACGTGTCTTTGTCGGCGCCGAGATGCTCGTACGCCTTCTCCAGTGAGGTGAAGATCGCGGTGTCGCCGCCGGCGCTGAGGGCGCGGGTGTCGGCGCGGATGCCGTCGAGCCCGGTCTGCGGGTCGGCGGGACGTACGAGGTGGGTGCGGACGCTCTTGACCTCCGATCCGAAGGGCATCAGCGTCACCTCCTCGCGTTCGCGGAAGTCGCCCGTCAGGGAGGCGAGTGCCTTCTTGAGGCGGTCGAGGCGGTCGCCGCGCATCGAGCCCGAGGTGTCCAGGACGTATACGGTCCGGGAGGGCCGGCGGAGCTGGTTCTCGTACGAGTGGAGGAGCCCGTCGGCGACGGACCGGCTGCCGGGGAAGGGCAGTTCGCGCCGGCGGCCGGTGTCGAGGCCCGCGGCCGGGGCGACGGAGGGGACGACCGGGCGGCGCAGGGTGGTTTTGGTGATCTGCCGCTGGACGGCCGGGGTGCGCAGCGCCTCGGTGAGACGACGGACCGTCTCACGGGTGTCCTTGCTGGAGGAGGCCAGCGACGTGAGCGGATAGTCGGCGGTCACCACGCCGTCGCTCGGGCGGATGACGGTGAGCCCCTTCATGCCCTTGAGGACAGACTCGTAGTTGAGCAGGGCGTCCACGGTGCCGCGACGCTCGTACGCCTCCGCCAGCCAGCCGGAGGAGCCCGAGGTCAGTTTCTGCCCCTTGAAGAACTGCTTCAGCCGCGGCGTCGCCTCGTCCACGTCCGCGTCGGTGAGTGCCGACTGTGCTCCGGACAGGCCCGAGGCCACCGAGATCAGCGTGGAGAAACCGGTGTTGGAGCGGGCCGGGTCGGTCATGCCGTACGTCAGTTTCCCGTCCGCCACGGCCTGGTCCACCTGCGACCAGGTGACGTCGTCCGGCTGCCAGCCCAGGGCGCTCACGGTCGCCGGCTTCACTCCGATGGCCACCGGGCTCGACATGATCGGCGTCTCCGAGACGACCTTCTTCGCCGCCTCGGGCAGCAGCCGCAGATAGTCGTTGGAGGACAGCCACAGCGCGTCGTACGAGCCGTCCACCGTGCCCTTCGCGAGCAGGCCGACGGCGGTGAGCGTGCCCATGTAGGTGGGGCGGACCGTGATGCCGGTGTCCTTGCGGACCTGTTCGAGCACCGGGGCCATGTCGGCGAGTTCGCTGGAGGCGAGGACGCGCAGCGTGCCGGGCCGGGGGCGTTGTCCTCGGGCTGCGGCTGCTGCTGTTCCTGTGCCGTGCACGCGGTGAGCAGCGCGAGCACCGCCAGGGCGGCCAGTCGTACGTGTCTCATGCGAGCCCGCCTTCCAGAGCGCTCTGTGAGCGGCTGCGGTCCAAGTAGGCGGACGCGTACTGGAGTTCGGACGTCAGGGACTCGACCGTCGCGGCCATGGCCTCGGTGGCCTGGACCTTGTACGTGTCGATCGCGTCGAGCGTGCGGTAGATCTGCTGGAAGGCGGTGCGGAGGGTCTCCGCGCCGACGGCCGGGTCGGCGGCGATGCGCTGGATCTCGCCGCTCTGCGTGGCGAGCATTTCGGCGTTGCCGCGGATGAGGTCCTCCGTGGTGCCGCGCAGGGCGTTGACCTGGTCGACGACTTTGCGCTGGTTGTCGAGGGCGGAGGCGAGCATCACGGAGATGCGCAGCGCGGAGACCGTGGTGGTGGCCGCGCGGTCGACGCCCTTGATCAGCTCGTCGTTGTTGCGGCGTACGACGTCCATGGCGAGGTAGCCCTGCGCGCACACCGCGAGCTGGGTGAGCAGGTCCTGGTGCTTCTGGCGTACGGGGAAGAGGACGTCGGAGCGGAGGGTGTCGGCCTGGGCCGGGTCCGTGGCCTCGGCGGTGGCGATGTGTTCCTCGACCGCCGTGTCCAGAGCCTGGGTCAGCACGACGTACTCCTGGAGCTTGCCCATCGTCTCCCAGAGCCGGACGCGCTCGGTCTGCAGGGCGGCGTTGTCGCGGCGCAGTTCGTCCTGGCCGCCGCGCAGTGAGCCCACGATCTTGTTCAAGGTGGCCTGCGAGGAGGCGTACTTGGCGACGTGGTCGCGCAGTTTGTTGCCGCCCGGCAGCTTCGACAGGAACTTCCGCCCCTTGTTCGCGGACAGGTCGCGCGGGTCCAGGTCCTCCACTACGCGCCGCAGTTCGACGAGCGAGCCCGCGACGTGCGACTGCGCGTCCTCGCCCTTGGAGGGCAGACTGCGGATGGTGCGCTCCAGCATGCGGTTGGACTGCGCCGCGGCGCCCCGCATCTCACCGGCGCCCAGGCCCGCGATCTCTCCCACCTTCCCAGCGAACTCCGGGGAGCGGGCGTCCAGGACGGCGAGCCCGCCGACGTATTCGGCCGCGCGCCGTGCCATCTCGTCCTGCACGGACGGGTCGACGGGCACCAGCCCGCCCGCCTTCTCGCGGGGCACGGGCGTGACGGCCTCGGGCGGTGTGAGCGTCAACTCGTTGTGTTCGGTGGTCATGTGATGCTTCCCCCTAGTTCCCGGCCCGGCGCGTCATCTCGTGCAGCACCTTGGAGGCGGGCACAGGCGCCTGCCGGACGCCGGTCAGCTTCTGGTTGAGATACCTGGCCCGGTCGGCGGTCGCCGCCGTGAACTCCGCGGTCGTGCCCTGCGGCCGGAACCCGTGCCGTACGGCGAGCTTGCGCAACGCCGGGTCGGTGCTGAGGAGTTCACCGAGTGCGCGGCCTTCGGCAGTGAGCGGTACGACGGTGTGGTCGCTGTTCGCCGTGGTGTCCGGGTAGAGGACGGTGAGGTCGCCGACGTCCTCGCCCTGGATGAGCAGCGAGGCGACCTGGGACTCGTATGCGAGAACCAGCGGGTTGCCGGCGCCGCTGATGAAGTCCCGGAACGCCGCGTCCGTGCTCGGCTGCTGGGCCCCCTGGACGCTGATGAGCTTGCGCATGAGGGGCGCGGTGCGCTCCACGGCGGCGGTGTCCGCGGCGACCCGGCCGCCGTCGGCGACGTACGAGGCGGCGGCGAGGTAGAGCGCGCCGGAGTTGGAGGTGGCGGGGTCGGTGGTGGCGATGTAGAGGGTGCCGGTCAGTTCACCGTGCGCCTTGGCCCCCTTGAGCTGCTGCCACGTCCGGTCGCGGCGGGCCGCGTCGAGATACGCGGTCATCTTGAGGGTGCCGGTGTTCTTGTCCAGCGTCGTCAGGCCGTTGTCCTCGAGCACCTCGGCGGCGCTGCGATGGGCGACGACCACGAGGGGCGAGTAGAACGGCCGGGGCAACGGCTGCCGTACGTCGTACTTGTCGGCGAGCTCGTCGGCCGGAGCCTGGCTGGAAGGGAAGGCGAAGTCATACCCCTTGAGGTCCAGGCCCTCCATGGCCCAGGACCCGGAGGTCTCCGTCTTCACGGTGTAGCCCTTGGCAGCGAGGGCCTTCACCACGTCGGGATCGGCGAAGAACTCCGCCTTCTCCGATCCGATCACTCCTTGCACGGTCTTCGTTGCCGTGCCCTTGTCCTGGTCTTCGCGGCCTGCGACGACGGCTGCTACCACGCCGCCGATCAGCAGGACCGCCAGGACGATTCCCGCGATGCGTCTCACACCGAGGAGAGTGCTCCCGGAACCCAACATTCCCCGTGTCGGCGAGTGAACGGGGAGTGTCGGACCTATCCCGGTATGCAACCGGAACGGCAGCCTCCGATGACCGGACCGGCCGACGGGTGTGTGGCTCCCGGTCCGCGCGTCGCTGCGGGTGCGCGCGGACCGGGGCCGTACAGGGGGAGCCTCGGGCTCCGGGGAGCCCTTGGGCTCGGTGCGTGCTCAGCGCGGGGCGCTCAGCACGGGGCGCTCGGTACAGGGCGCTCAGTACGGAGCGCTCCGTACGGGGCGCTCAGTGGGACGCGAGTTCCCTCGGGTCGGTGGTGGAGGCGTGGGCGTCCATGCGCTCGGCGGACAGGATCGCCGCCGCCGTGTCCGCGCGGGACGCCGCGACGACGAGGGCGCGGCCGGCGAGGGCGTGCGCCCGCTGGTGCAGGAGCGCGAGACGTGACTCGTGGTGGGCGGCGGTGACCGGCGACCGCAGGGGCGGCAGTCCTCCGCGCAGCCGGGCCACCTGCTCGACGAGCCGCTCGGCGGCGGCGTCCAGATCGTCGGACGGCGCCAGCGCGCGCAGCTCGTCCGTCACCGCCAGCAGCGCCGCGAGATGACCCGCGAGCTGGATGTCCAGCTCCTCCTCGCGCGACCGGTGGGGGAAGTCGGAGGTGGTGCCGGCCATCGTGTGCACCGACTTGGTACGGATCGGTTCGTACATGGGATGGCCTCCTGTGCTCTGACAGGAAGCCATCCTAGCTTGGATTCCGTCTAAAGTTGAGTCGGGTCGCGGAGCTCGTCAGAACGCGCACACAGGGTGAGCGTCACGGCTGGCTGTAGCCGTCCAGGAAGTTCCCGATCCGGGTCACCGCGTCCGTCAGATCGCCCACGGTCGGCAGGGTGACCACCCGGAAGTGGTCCGCCTCGGGCCAGTTGAAGCCGGTCCCCTGGACGACCATGATCTTCTCGCGGCGCAGCAGGTCGAGGACCATCCGCCGGTCGTCCTTGATCTTGAAGACCTTCGGGTCGAGGCGCGGAAAGAGATACAGCGCCCCCTTGGGCTTCACGCAGGTCACCCCCGGGATCTGCGTCAGCAGCTCGTGCGCGACATCCCGCTGCTCCTTCAGGCGCCCGCCCGGCAGGACCAGGTCGTTGATGGTCTGCCGTCCGCTGAGTGCGGCGACCACCCCGTGCTGGCCGGGCATGTTCGCGCACAGTCGCATGTTCGCGAGGATCGTCAGGCCCTCGATGTAGGAGTCGGCGTGCGCGCGGGGGCCGGAGATCGCCACCCAGCCGACCCGGTAGCCGGCCACCCGGTAGGCCTTCGACATGCCGTTGAAGGTGAGGGTGAGCAGGTCCGGGGCGACCGAGGCGGTCGGGGTGTGGGTCGCGTCGTCGTACAGGATCTTGTCGTAGATCTCGTCCGAGCAGACGAGGAGGTTGTGCCGGCGGGCGATGTCGGTCAGCCCGCGCAGCATCGCCTCGTCGTACACCGCGCCGGTCGGGTTGTTCGGATTGATGATGACGATGGCCTTGGTGCGGTCGGTGACCTTCCGCTCCACGTCCGCGAGGTCGGGCATCCAGTCCGCCTGCTCGTCGCAGCGGTAGTGGACGGCCGTGCCACCGGACAGGGACACGGCGGCGGTCCACAGTGGGTAGTCCGGCGCCGGTACGAGCACCTCGTCGCCGTCGTCCAGCAGGCCCTGCATGGCCATCACGATCAGCTCGGAGACGCCGTTGCCGATGAAGACGTGCTCGACGTCCGTCTCGATGCCGAGGGTCTGGTTGTGCATGACGACGGCGCGGCGCGCGGCCAGCAGGCCCTTCGCGTCGCCGTAGCCGTGCGCGGACGACACGTTGCGGAGGATGTCCTCGAGGATCTCCGGCGGGCACTCGAAACCGAAGGCTGCCGGGTTGCCCGTGTTCAGCTTGAGGATGCGGTGACCGGCCGCTTCGAGCCGCATCGCCTCCTCGAGCACCGGACCCCGGATCTCGTAGCAGACGTTGGAGAGCTTCGTGGACTGGATCACCTGCATGTCCGCGAGCTTACGGCCGCGTAACGCATCGCGGGGCGTGTTTTCCACCACGTGAGACGTGACGCTATGGCCCCTTTTGTCTTCTCGCTGTGCCGCAAGCCCTTGCGGTATCTACAATCCGCCCTCATGTCCAGGCAGAACGGCGAATCCGAAGCCACACCCGAAGCCGCACCGAAGGTGTACCTCCCACAGAGCGATGGCGCGGCGCCGCCGGTCTACGAGGCGTACGCGGACCCGGCCGAGGCGCACGGCTGGCGGAAGACGTACGCGGACGGCGGCGACACCGCCGTGCTCGACGCGGTCCCCGACGTACGGGATGCCATGGCCGAGGGTCCGTCGGGCCGCCACGACCGGCTGCTGCGCCGTCGCCGGGCCCGGCTGCTGCGCCGGGGGGCGGTGGCCGGTGGGGCGGTGTGCGTCGTGCTGCTCGCCGCGGTGGTCTCGGGGCTCTTCGACTCCGGAACGTCCACGGATCCCCGGCCCTCCGGGCGGAGCGAGAGCGACGGCGACCCGGAGACGACCTCGTCTCCCGGGGCGACGGTGTCGACGGACGGTACGACGACGGCCGCGGGAGCGTCGGCCACGGCCGCGTCGCCCGGAGGGTCCCAGGCGTCCGGGGGTCCCGCCGGGGCCTCCCCGAGCGCGTCCGCGTCCGCCTCGGCCGCGGCCTCCGCGAGCGCGGCGGAGCCGACCGGGACCGGAGCGTCCACCGCCACGACCGAACCGGGCCAGGAGACCTCGAACGGCAACCCCGGTCGCGGCAAGGGCGCCACCAAGAAGCCCAATTAGCCGCCGCTTCCCACTGGTTGGGCGATCTGTAGGCCGGAAACAACTCCTTGCCCCCTCATGCCCCTCCCTTCACAATGCGCATGACAAAACTGGAAGTGGCCGGAAGATCTCCGGTCGCCCACGTCGCAAGAGGGGACCCCCACATGAGAAAGCCTCTCGTCGCCGCGCTCTTCGCCCTGGTGATCGCCGGGGCGGGCGTGGCACCCGCGGTCGCGGCTCCCGCGCCGGAAACCGCACCCGCGGAAACCGTGACCGCCGAGACCGCGGCCGCACCCGCCGAAACCGCGGCCGCACCCGTCATTCAGGCCGTCGACTTCGCCGGCACCGTCTCGCTCAGCAACTGCTCCGGCTCGGTCATCCGCATGCCCGCCTCCGAGGCCGACGACCCCGCGCTCGTGCTCTCCAACGGCCACTGCCTGGAGACCGGCTTCCCGGAGCCCGGCGAGGTCATCGTCGACCAGGCCTCCACCCGCACCTTCGGTCTGCTCAACTCGGCCGGTACGAGGGTCGCGACGTTGCGCGCCAGCAAGGTCGCGTACGCGACGATGACCGACACCGACGTCACGATCTACCAGCTCACCAGCACCTACGCGCAGATCCAGAGCGCGTACGGCATCAGCGCGCTCACCCTTCAGGACACGCACCCGGTCGCCGGCACCGCCATCAAGGTCGTCTCCGGGTACTGGAAACGGATCTACACCTGCGCCATCGACGGCTTCGTGTACCGCGTCAAGGAGGGCGACTGGACCTGGAAGGACTCGGTCCGCTACACCTCCGCCTGCAACACCATCGGCGGCACCTCGGGCTCGCCCGTCATCGACAACGCCACCGGCAAGGTCGTCGCCGTCAACAACACCGGCAACGAGGACGGCGCCACCTGCACCCTGAACAACCCCTGCGAGGTCGACGCGAGCGGCAACGTCACCGTCCGCCAGGGCATCAACTACGCCCAGGAGACCTACCAGATCGTCCCCTGCTTCGGCCTCGACAACAAGCTCGACCTGAGCCGCACCGGGTGCACCCTGCCCCAGCCGTAAGGAGCAACGAGTAAAGGAGCAACGAGTAAAGAAGCAACGAGTAAAGGAGTAAGGGGTACGGGGCGGGCGGTCACCGGGGAGTACGGCGGACCGCCCGCCCCGCGAGGACGTCCGTGCGCCGCCCGTCCTCGATGACGAAGTGGCCGTCGATCAGGACGTACGGGATGCCTACCGGGAGCGTGCGCGGCGCCTCGAAGGTCGAGCCGGCGGCGACCGTGTCCGGGTCGAAGAGGACCAGGTCGGCGCGGTAGCCCTCGCGGACCAGGCCGCGGTCGGGGAGGCGCAGCCGGGCCGCCGGGCGCGAGGTGAGGTGGGCGACGCACTCCTCCAGGGAGAGGATGCCCAACTCCCGTACGTACCGGCCGAGATAGTGCGGGAAGGTGCCGTACGCGCGCGGATGCGGCTTGGCGCCGCGCAGGATGCCGTCCGAGCCGCCGGTGTGCACACGGTGCCGCATGATCGCGCGGACGTTCTCCTCGTGACCGACGTGCTGGAGGATCGTGGAGCCGAGCCGGTCGTCGAGGAGGAGACGGCGGGCGATGGCCCAGGGGGTCTCGCCGTGTTCGTCGGCGGACTGCTGGATCGTGCGGCCGATGTGGGCGGCGAGCGCCGGGTCGGTGACGCCGGAGATCTCGATCGTGTCCCACTCGATGGGGACGCCGTGGCAGCCGTCCGCGCCGATGACCTCCATGTGGTGCCGGATCCGTTCGGCGGTGTCGTCGTCCTCCAGGCGCGCGAGGATCGCCTCCGGGCCGCCCTCGCTCGCCCAGCTCGGCAGCATCGCCACGAGGGTGGTGGATCCGGGGGTGTAGGGGTACGTGTCGAGGCTGATGTCCGCGCCCTCGGCGAGCGCGTGGTCGAGGAGGGCGAGCAGCTCCGGCGCCCGGCCCTCGTTCACGCCGAAGTTCATGGTGGCGTGGGCGAGGTGGAGCGGGCAGCCGGCCTCGCGGGTGAGGGCCACCATCTCCTCGTACGCCGCCAGGGCGCCCGCTCCGTACGAGCGGTGGTGCGGGCAGTAGTAGCCGCCGTACTCGGCGACCACCCGGCACAGTGCGGTGAGTTCGGCGTCCTCGGCGTACATGCCGGGGGTGTAGGTGAGGCCGGAGGACATGCCGACGGCGCCCTCCCGCATGCCGTCGGCGACCAGCTGCCGCATGCGGTCCAGTTCCGCCGGGGTCGCCGGGCGGTCGTCCCAGCCGACGGCGAGCATGCGGACGGTGCCCTGGGGGATGAGATAGGCCGCGTTCACCGCGATGCCCTCGTCGAGCCGGTCCAGGTACTCGCCCACGGAGCGCCAGCTGAAGTCGATGTCGTCGCCGGGGCCGTTCCACCCGGTGATCGCGCGGCGGACCTCGGCGAGGGTGCGGTCGTCGACGGGGGCGTACGACAGTCCGTCCTGGCCGATGACTTCGAGGGTGACCCCCTGTGCCGCCTTCGCGCTGTGATCCGGGTCGCGCAGCAGGGCCAGGTCGCTGTGGGCGTGCATGTCGATGAAACCGGGGGAGAGGACGAGACCGTCGGCGTCCAGCGTCCGGCGTCCGTGCAGGTGGGGTCCGTCTCTTCGGATCGCGGTGATGCGGCCCGCGTCGATCCCGATGTCGGCGTCATACGGGGGCCTGCCTGTGCCGTCTACGACGGTGGCGTTTCTGATCACCAGGTCCATGCGTGTCGTCTCCTTCCGCGCCTTCGGCGCGAGTTTTCCCGCCCAACCGCCCGTTTCCAGTCCATTTCCCGCGCTCCGCGCGGCCCCGTCGCGCCCCCTCCCGCTAAAAGAACGTCCGCACGTAATCCACGACCGTCCCGTCCCCCTCCACCACCGGAATCAGCTCCCACTTGTCGAAGGACGTGCAGGGATGGGAAAGCCCCATGCCCACCCAGTCCCCGACCTGTAGGTCCGCCTCAGGCGTCGTCTCGAGCCAGCCGTGCTGGTCGGAGAGGCCGGTGACGGTGACGCCCGTCGCGGGGCGCTCGGCCCCGTCCCGGCGTACGACCTGCGCCTCGGGCAGATCGAGGTCGTAGGCCGCGTCCCGCTTGCCCGCGTTGACGAAGGCCTGCTCGGGGGAGGGCCGGGAGACGACCTGGGCCCAGAGGCGGAACGCGGGGTGGAGGGCGCCTTCCTCCGGTACCCGGTTGAACGGGGTCACCCGGCGATAGTGGCCGACGTCGTGCGAGACATACGCGCCCGAGCGCAGCAACTTCAGTACGGGAGAAGACAGTTCGGGGATCTCCGCGAAGACGTCCGCGACCGCGTCGAACCATGCGCTGCCGCCCGCACTGACGACGATCTCCGCCACCTGCGCGAACCGCCCCGCCTTGTCGAAGTCCACCGCCAGCGTGGTCAGCCGGCGCAGCCACGCGTGGACGCGCTCCGGGTCGGCTTTCGGGACCTCGCCCTCGTAGCCGGCCACGCCGACCAGGCGGAGCGTCGTCGTGGCGGCCACCGCGTCCGCGACGGCCACGCACTCCGCCTCCGTGCGGGCGCCCGTACGGGCCCCGGCACCGGCGGCGAGCTCGACGACCACGTCCACGGGGCGGGTCGTCGCCGTACCCCGCAGCGCGGCGTCCATCAGTTCGACGCCGCGTACGGAGTCGACGTAACAGATGAAGTGGAAGTCGGCGTCGGCTTTCAGCTCGGCGGCGATCCACGTCAGCGCCGCCGCGTCGACGAGTTCGTTTGCGAGGAACACCCGCTGGATGCCGAACTCTCTTGCCACGCGGACCTGGTGGGGGACCGCGAGGGTGATGCCCCAGGCGCCGCGCTCGATCTGCTGCCGGAACAGCTGCGGGGCCATCGAGGTCTTGCCGTGCGGCGCGAAGGCCAGGCCGTGGCGGGTGGTGTACGTCTCCATGAGCGCGAGGTTGTGTGTCAGGCGCTCGGCGGAGAGGGCGAGGACGGGGGTGGTGAAGCCGCCGGTGAAGAGGTTGCGGCGCTGGGCGGTCAGCTCGCCGACGGTCAGGCCCTCGGCGTCCGGGGGGAGGCCCTTGAAGCGGTGGTCGACGCGGTCGGCCGCGAGGGCGGCGAGGCGTGCTGCGGCGGTGTCGGCTCCCATGGGGCCTCCCTGATGAAGTGCGTGCGTTGCATGATGTGCAACGGTCATTGCGTATGGTGCTCAGTGCTGTCTAACATCCCAGCCGACGCAGGGTCAACGGCGCCGCTGACCGCAAAAGCAAGGAGCTCCAGCCATCGTGACGGACAACGGATGCACCGATCCCGTGGATGTCGTCGCGCTCGGCGAGTCCATGGTCACGTTCCTGCCGTCCCGGCCGGGACGGCTCGCCGACGTACCGTCGTTCGAGCGGGCCATCGGGGGCGCCGAGTCCAACGTGGCGTGCGCGCTCGCCGCGGCCGGGCACTCCGTGCGATGGGTCAGCCGGGTCGGCGCCGACGGGTTCGGCGACCACCTGGTGGCGGCGATCACCTCGTTCGGCGTCGACACCTCCGCCGTACACCGTGATCCCGCGCGGCCGACCGGCGTCTACTTCCGTACGGCGAACGACCGGGCGACCGACGCCCACGAGGTGGCCTACTACCGGGCCGGGTCGGCCGCCTCCGCGATGGCCGCCCACAACGTGGACCTGGGCGCCGTCCGCTCGGGCCGCGTCCTGCATCTGTCCGGCATCACCCCCGCGCTCTCCGAGGACTGTCTGGCGCTGCTGCGGGAACTGACCGCCCCGCGGCCCGCCCGCCCTCTCGTCTCCTTCGACGTCAACCACCGCGTGGACCTCTGGCACCACCAAGGGGCCGGCAAGATCCTG
Source organism: Streptomyces sp. NPDC048275 (assembly GCF_040652275.1). Lineage (NCBI taxonomy): Bacteria > Bacillati > Actinomycetota > Actinomycetes > Kitasatosporales > Streptomycetaceae > Streptomyces > Streptomyces sp. NPDC048275. The sequence continues at coordinate 35,497 of NZ_JBEZLR010000030.1, read as the reverse complement.
CTGAACCTCGCCCGCGGCAGCGACCTCGTGTTCGTGGGTGAGGACGAGGCCGAAGCGGCCTGGGGGATCACCGGCGGACCGGCCGCGATCCGGGCCGCGCTGCCCGAGCCCCGGGTGCTGGTCGTGAAACAGGGAGCCCAGGGCGCCACCCTCTTCGAGGCCGACACCGTCACCTTCGTCCCCTCCCCCCACGTCGACGTCGTCGCCCCCGTCGGCGCCGGTGACGCCTTCGCCGCCGGGTTCCTCTCCGCCACCCTGCGCGGCCTGCCCGCCCTGGAGCGCCTGCGGCACGGCCACGTCATGGCGGCAGCCGCCCTCACCGTCCCGGGTGACCTGGCCGCGCCCCCTTCCCGGGACCACGCCGACCGGCTGGCCGCCCTGGACGACCAGGCGTGGGAGACACTTCGACTCGGCCCCGGCTGGACCGACGCCGTCACGCGGGCCGACGAGGAGGTATGCACCCCATGAGTCAGACCGTCGACCGAGCGCTGAGCATCCTGCCGCTGCTCGCCGAGGGCCCCGCCGACCTCGGGCAGGTCGCCGAGCGACTCGGCGTCCACAAGTCCACGGCGCTGCGCCTCCTGCGCACGCTGCACGAGCACGGGCTCGTCCACCGCCAGTCCGACCAGCGCTACCGCCTCGGCGCCCGCCTCTTCGCGCTCGCCCAGGAGGCCATCGAGAACCTGGACGTCCGGGAGATCGCGCACCCCCATCTCGTACGGCTGAACGAACAGGTAGGGCACACCGTGCACCTCGCGGTGTACGAGGAGAACGAGGTCCTCTACATCGACAAGGTGGAGAGCCGCTATCCCGTGCGGATGTACTCGCGGATCGGCAAGCCCGTCGCCATCACCGTCGCGGCCGTCGCGAAACTCCTCCTCGCCGACCTGCCCGAGGCCGAGCGCCGCGCCCTCGCGGAGAGGCTCGACTACCCCATGTACACGGCCCGTTCGATCCCCAACGCCCCCGCCTTTCTCAAGGAGTTGGCGACGGTACGCGAACAGGGCTGGGCCACCGACCTCGGTGGCCACGAGGAGTCCATCAACTGCGTCGCCGCCCCCGTCCGCGGCGCCGACGGGCGGGTCGTCGCCGCGATGTCGGTCTCCGCCCCGAACGTCGTCGTCACCGCCGACGAACTCCTCACGCTGCTCCCGCTGGTGCGCCGTACGGCGGACACGATCAGCGGCGAGTACTCCGGCAGACCCCCAGCCCCTTCCAAGGAAGCCACCTCATGACCGAGAAGATCGCCCTCACCCCGAAGACCCACACCACCCCGCCCGCCAAGTTCTCGCACGGCGTGAAGAAGGGGAACATCCTTCAGGTCGCCGGGCAGGTCGGCTTCCTGCCCGCCGTCGAGGGTCAGCCCCCGACGGCCGCCGGCCCGACCCTGCGCGAGCAGACCCTGCAGACCCTCGCCAACGTCAAGGCGATCCTCGAAGAGGGCGGCGCGAGCTGGGACGACGTGATGATGATCCGCGTCTACCTCACGGACGTCGACCACTTCGCCGAGATGAACGGCATCTACAACACCTACTTCGAGGAGCAGGGTCTCACCGCGCCTCCCGCCGCCCGCACGACGGTCTACGTCGGTCTGCCGGCCGGACTCCTCATCGAGATCGACGCGCTGGCCGTACTCGGCTGACGTCTCTCTCCCCACCTCTCCCGCACCTCGTACGTCATCACGGTGCGGCGCCGGGCATCCGACATCCCCGGGGCGCCGCACCGCGATACCCCCTGCCCGGCTGCGCCGGACGGGGGACACCCCCCAACCTCCGGACGATGTTCTTAACGACAAGAAGAGGTCCCCCTTGCTCTCCTCTCCGCTCGCAGCGACAGCGCCCGCCCCCGAGACCCCACCCCACACCGGCGGCCTGCTCCTCCTCATCGACGGCACCGCGGGCCTGCTCACGGTCGCAGCCCTCGGAATCGCCCTCCTCCTCGTCCTGATCATCAAGCTCAGGCTCCAGCCCTTCGTGGCGCTGCTCGCCGTCTCCATAGCCGTCGGCCTGTCGGCCGGACTGTCGGTCACGGAACTCTTCGGCACGGTCCAGAGATCCACAGCCGTCTCGGTCATCGAGTCCGGCATGGGCGGCATCCTCGGCCATGTCGCGATCATCATCGGCCTGGGCACGATGCTCGGCGCGATCCTCGAAGTCAGCGGCGGCGCCGAGGTGTTGGCGTCCCGGCTGCTGAACCTCTTCGGTGAGAAGCGGGCGCCCCTGGCCATGGGCCTGACCGGCCTGATCTTCGGTATCCCGGTCTTCTTCGACGTCGGCATCTTCGTCCTCGCGCCGATCGTGTACGCCGCCGCCAAGCGCTCCGGCAAGTCGATCCTGCTCTACTGCATGCCGCTGCTCGCGGGCCTGTCGATGACCCACGCGTTCCTGCCCCCGCACCCGGGCCCGGTGGCCGCGGCGGGCCTCCTGCACGTCGACCTCGGCTGGGTCATCCTCATGGGCATCGTCTGCGGACTGCCCGCTGTGCTCGCCGCCTGGGTCTTCTCCGCCTGGATCGGCAAGCGGATCTTCGTCGCCGTACCGCAGGACATGGTCGAGGCGGCGGCCGAGTCGAAACTGGCCGTCATCGAGGAGCAGCGGGCATCGGGCGTCGAGCCGCGCGAGAGCCCGGTGCCGCTCGGCACGGTCCTCGGCATCATCGGTACGCCGCTGGTGCTGATCCTGGCCGCCACCTTCTCCTCCATCGCGCTGGACCCCTCCACCGGCCGCTCGGTCATCGAGTTCTTCGGCAGCCCCTTCGTCGCCCTCACCATCGCCCTGCTGCTCGCGTACTACCTTCTCGGGATCCGGCGCGGCTGGTCCCGCAAGTCCCTTGAGACGGTGTCGACTTCGTCGCTGAAGCCGGTCGGCAACATCCTGCTCGTGGTCGGCGCGGGCGGCATCTTCGGCGCCGTACTGAAGGCCAGCGGTGTCGCCCAGGCCCTCTCCGACACCTTCAACGACGTCGGCCTGCCGGTGCTCGTCCTCTCCTACCTGATCTCCGTGGTCCTGCGCGTCGCCCAGGGCTCGGCCACCGTCGCCATCGTCACGACGGCCGGCATCGTGGCGCCGCTCCTCGCCGAGGGCGACCACTCCCAGGCCTTCGTCGCCCTCGTCATCATGGCGATCTCGGCGGGCTCGATCTTCGCCTCGCACGTCAACGACGGCGGCTTCTGGATGGTCGCCAAGTACTTCGGCATCAGCGAGCGCGACACCCTGAAGTCCTGGACGGTTCTGGAGTCGGTCCTGTCCGTTTCCGGGTTCGCGGTGGCGGCGGTGCTGAGCGTTTTCGTATAACGGCCGTGTAGCTATGTAGGGGCTGGCTGTTCCTGACACAGGATCTTCGACCATACTGCCCGCTGTGGAGCAGCGCATAGGTTCGAAGAGCCAGCCCCTGGACGCCGCCGCGGTCAACCCGGCGTACATCCCCGGGCTTACGTCACCCGTGCCCGCGGAGCCGAAGGACGCAGTGGAGGAGGCTGCGGCGGAGGAAACCGCCTCCGAGGAGGCCGTTTCCGACGCGGCTGTCTCGGACGAGGCTGTCTCGGACGCGGCGCCCGCCGCCGAGGCCTCCTCCGAAGCGTCCTCCGAAGCCTCTTCCGAAGAGGAGGCCGACGCCGAAACCGCCCCCGGAACGGAACCTGACTCCGAGTCTGAGCCCGAGGCCGATCCCGACGGGCCCGTCTTCGAGGCCTCCGACCGGCGCGCCTCGATCAAGGCCGACCACAGCGGCGTACACCTGCGCCTGGACGACCAGGCGGCGGAGTTCCGTTGGGACGAGATCGGCGCCGTCGAGACGGAGTCGCCGCGCTTCGGGAAGCGGTTCACCATCACGGTGCACACGCCGGACCGCCGCTGGTACCCGATCGAGATCGAGGCGACGGCCCGGGCACGCTTCAAGGAGTGGGAGTCACAACTGGACGCGGTCCTCGACACCTACTTCGACGAGGGTGTCGACGGCGGCGAGGACAAGGCCGCGGATGAGGCTCCGGCCGAGGTCGACGAGCCTTAAACGAGTAAGACCCAAGTGCCCGTTCCCCCCGGTGTCGCCGGACGGAACGGGCACATTCGTCACTTGGTCTGCAAGGACATGCCTTCCGCCGAGGTGAGTCCCTCGACGGGGTCGGCGCGGAATGTCGCCGTCCAGGCCGTCGGCGCGCAGGAAGCACCGTTGGGGTGCTGCTCCGTCAGCCGTGCCTGGCCGCTGTCCTTGACGACGACACGGCCGCTGTCCGTCGACGTCACGGTCAGACGCACCGGCACGGTGGTGGCGCCGATGTCGTCCGGGAGCCGGATCGACACCCGCGCGATGGGGTCATCGGGGCTGCCGGACGTCCTCTCCTTGCAGGTGTCGTCGACACACAGGCGGATCGTCGCCTCGTCCGGACCCCCGAAGTCGGCGGGCCGCCACACGGCGGCGGCACCCGAGTCCATGTTCGTCAGGGTGCACGGGGCGTCCTGGCCGAAGAACGAGCAACCGGTCAGGGCTGTCGCCGTGAACAGAGCACAGATGATTCGACGCATGTCAGCCCCTCACGACGGTGCACCGAACCGTAGCCGACCCCCGGCGGTCCCTGGACCGCCGGGCTGCGCCAAGAGACTCGAGCCGAGGCGCGGGGAACCGCACGACCGGCAACAACCGGCCCGCAGTTCCCCGGCTACCTGGCGACTCGGCTACCTGTCTACGTGCCTGTCTCCGCTCCCTAGCTGCAGTACTGCGCCTCCTTGCCGATGGAGCGGTACATGCAGTCCGCGTTCTCCAGCAGTTGCAGCACCGCGTCCCGGTTGCGGTCCGTCTCCCGGTCGATGACCTCGTCGGGCGGGTAGAAGCCGCCGCCACTGGCGGAACCCGGATACATCTCGAAGGTGTAGGAGAAGATCTTCTGGGAGCCCCAGAGATAGTCGTCGATCGAGCCGTCCGTGATGTACAGGTCGCTGGCCTGCTCCGGCGTGTAGCCGTTGCTGGTGGCCATGCTCCTGCCGACGGTCGCGAACGCGTTGCGGTCGTCGGCCGTCATACCGGTGGTGGTGTCGGCCGTGGTGTAGCCGAACGGCCAGAGCACCAACTGGCTGTACGTGTGGAAGTCGATGCCCGCCTTGATCTGCTGGACCCCGCCGACGACCCGGCTGCGCACGAAGTTGGCGACCACCTTGACCTCGGGGGCCGACTCGGCCGACGCGCCACGGTAGGTCTCCGAGGACGTCGTGCCGGACGAGCCGCCGCAGCAGCCCCAGCGGTAGTTCCAGTTGCGGTTGAGGTCGGTACCTACGGCCGTCGAACCGCTGTTGGGCTGGCGGTTCTTGCGCCACGAGCGGTACGAGCCGGTCGCGACGTCGTACTCGCCGCCGTCCGGGTTGAGGTCCGGGACGATCCAGATCTCGCGGGAGTTGACCATGCTGGTGACCCGGGAGTCCGTGCCGTAGTCCGAGGTCAGCTCGCGCAGCAGATAGAGCGCCATCTCGACGGTCAGGTGCTCACGGGCGTGCTGGTGGTGGGTGAACAGCACCTCGGGCTCGGCCTCGTCCGTGCCGACGTTGTCGCTGATCTTGATGGCGACGATGTTCCGGCCCTGGTACGAGGTGCCGATGACCCGCTGGCTGGCGATGCCCGGGTTGGCCGAGATGATCGAGTTGATCTCGCTCGTCATCTCCGCGTAGTTGTGGTAGCGGGCGTCGGCCGTGGGGAAGTCGAACGGCTGCACGTCGCCGGTTCCGTCGGACCGGTCCGGTACCTGGCCCAACGGCGTGACCTCGTACCCGAGTTGGCGCAGCTTCTTGACCTGGTCCGCGCGGCCGGAGATCACGACGCCGTGGCTGTCGGCCTCGTCCACCGTCACACCCGACTGCATGAGCGCCGTGCGGGACTTGGAGTCCGACTGCATCTGGATCTCGTACTGGCGAACGTCGTCCGCCGAGGGCGCGGGGCGCGCGGCGCTGGTCGCGGTGGCGTCGGTCGTCGTGGCCGTGATCGGGGCCGCCAGGGCGAGGGCCAGCAGGACGGCGAAGGCGGCGGTGCGCTTGCCGCGTCTGGGGCTGGTGCCTTCGGCGCCACTGCCGCGGATGCGAAGTCGCATGAAGTCTCCTTGTTCTCCAGGGATTCCGGGGTCTCCGGAAGTGGGGGGTGTGGAGCTGGGGGGTGGATCCGTGCGACGTACCGGTGCGGGTGTGGCGCTCATCGTGGGTGTATGTCATGCGCTGGTCAAGAGTGAACAAAGGGCCGGTGGCGGGAATCCTTCGAAAATAGGCCAGACCCCGGCGGCACTCACTGCCGTCGGGGCCCGTTGTCCTCCGGATGGCTCAGCGCAGCTTCAGCCACTTCTCGCTCGTGGCGATCGCCTTGAGCTGCTGCATCGTGAGGGCGGGGGTGGCGCGGGTCTTGGGATCCTCCAGCCCACCGGTGTTGAGGGCGCTGACCACCACCCGCCTGCCGTCGGTCCTGATGGTGTCGGCGGTCCACATCACGACCCCGCCGCCCTGCTCTGCCTGATGCGTGGTGACCTTCGTGCCGTCGGGCAGGGTCTCCGCGTCCGGACCGAAGAGCTGGTGCTCGACGTCGGACATGTCGGGCTGCACATTGATCTGGAGCAGGCTCCTGCCCTTGCCGTCGTCGAGGACGAGGTACACGTACTCGGTCTCCTGGCCACCCTGGGCCACCACCTGGACCCCTTCGGGGACCAGGGAGGCGAGCGTGGAGCGGATCACCTTGCCGCTGATGCCCGGCGGCGTGTTCGGGACGGTCTCCTGGTCCGGCTGCCGGGGTTCCTCGGGAATGGCGTCGACGACAGCCCGCCACGCCTGAGCCGTGACCAGTTCCTTCAACTGTGCGGTGGACAGAGGAGGTTCGTCCCTGCTGATCGCCGCGCCCTTCTCCGCCGCGGCGTTCCACTCACTCACACCGATGTGCTGCCCCTGCGGCGTGACGAGGTCCGCGGTCCACATCTTCGTGTCCTCGCGACGGTCCGGGTACTCGTACCCGCGGAAGAGCCTGAGCACCGACCCGTCGGGCAGCGTGCTCGTCACGCAGTCGTCGTACGGGGTCAGCACCTTGTCCGGGCATTGGGTCGCCTGAGCCGCCATCAGGCCTCCGGTCTCGATCCGGCTCAGGGAGACGCTGATGGCCGCCTTGCCCTGGCCGTCGTCGTACACGACGTACGCGAGCGGCCCCAGTTTCGCGTCCGTACCGCGCGACTGTGCCCCGCTGAACGTGCCCTGGGGGAGTAGTTCCTCGAGGGTGCGGACGAGTTCGGGGCCGGAGACGGGGCCCGTGGGCGTGGCGGAGGCCGAGGCCGAGGCGGAACCGCCTGAGGCGACGGACCGCTTCCCGGTCTCGCGCTCGCTGCCGCCGCCCCCGGGCACGAGCAGCGCCCCGCCGAGCCCCACGAGCGCGACACCGGCCACGCCGCCCGCCACGGCGGCCCGGCGCCGCCGCACCACCAGCCGCCGGCCGTGCGCCTCACCGGCGTCGACGAGGACGCGCCGGTCGGCCTCGAAGGCGCCCCCGGCGTCGCGCAGGGCGGCACCGAACCGCTCCTCGAAGTAGCTGTCGACGTGTTCGTTGAGGTCATCGGGCATGCCGAACCACCGTTTCTGCAAGGGGCTGTTGAGGCCATGAGTCTCAGGAGGCCTACGAGGCCCAGGAGGTCATGGGGTCTGCTCAGGGAGCGGCGTACTCGTCCAGGCTCTCGCCGAGAAGCACGCGCAGCTTGGCGAGCGCACGGACACACCGGGTGCGCACCGCGGCGGAGCTGACGTTCATCGCGTCGGCGGTCTCCTCGATGCTGCGGTCCTCCCAGTAACGCAGGACGACCACGGCCCGGTCCTTGGCGGACAGCCGCCCGAGCGCCTCGACGAGCGTCAGCCGCAGCGGGGTGTCGGCGTCGGGCCCGGGGAAACGCGGATCGGGAACATCGGGGAGTAGATCGGTGGCCCGCTCCTTGCTGTTGCTGTGGCGTCGCTGGTGGGCCAGGAACGCACGGGTGAGCACGGTCTGGGCGTACCCCGCCGGGTTGTCGACCCGCGAGACCCGGCTCCAGCGGACGTAGATCCGACCGAGGGCCTCCTGCACCAGGTCCTCGGCGAGATGGGTGTCACCTCCGGTGAGCAGACAGGCGGACCGGTAGAGATGCCCCGCACGCGCCGCCGCGAACTCCTGGTACTCGTCGGTCCGGACCTGCCTCATGCACTTCCCCCGAGTTCGCGTCCGCCGCCTTCACCTCATTGATGCGGTGGACCCCCGGAAATGTTTCAGAGGCCTGTGGGAGCTGTCGATCCGGTCTGTCCGGCACTCCGGGAACGCGCGCAAGCGCCACCTCGTGCACGACGGCGACGCGTGCTCCGGGAGTTGCGGGAGGACCGAGCGCAGCCCTGACGGGGAGCGGCGGCGAGGCCACTCCCCGTCAGGGCTCGCGGCGGTGCGGGACGATCAGGCAGGTGTGCCCCGGCTCCAGCCGGGGCACACCTGCCTGGAAACCCAGGCCGCCTTTGGTTCTAGCAGAACCTCTCGAGTGCTCTTGCTGCGCCCTTGTCGTAGCCCCTCTCATAGTTGGGATCGAGTGCGTCCGCCGTCTTCGGCTTTTCCTTCTTACAGGTCTCCCTGGTCTCACGGAGACCGTCCCTGAAGCCCCGGCGGAACTCTTCCTCGGCGTTCTTCTTCTCGGTCTCCGCGATCGTGCCGCACTTGACCTCGGGACCGCCGATCTGCTGTGCGGTGACCGTGCCCTCGGCCTCCTTGACCGTGAACGTGAACTTCCCGCTCGCGTCCGCCTTCGTGGTGCCTTCGGTACCCGCCGCGGACTCAAAGGCCACGCTCTTGTTCGGCTTGAAATCCTTGCCGTTGACCGTGGCCTCGCCCGCAGTCTGGCTCTTGGACAAACCGCAGCTGGGAGCCGGTGCTGTGTGTGCCGGTGCCGCCAAGAACGTCAGTGATCCGAGCACCAGGGACGACACCGTCAGGGGTGCCAGCACGGCCAGACGCCTGTATCCGTTCATTGTTCCAGCTCTTCTCGTGGGGCGATCACAGAAATCGGGCACGGGGCGGGGAAGGGACATGCACGGGACGTTGCGGCGGGCGTACGACACCGCGCCTGGACGGTGCGTGCCGGCTCCGCGAGAAAGTCGCCTCGCCGAAGGACCCCGAGTGGTGGGCCGTCCATGGGCCCCGCATCTTCCTCACAGGGCGCCGCTCTCTCAGTCGCGAGCCCCGAAGGTTCTCAAGAGGTCTCTCCATCGTCCCGCCACCCGTGCGCTGTGTCGACTCAAGGAGCGGTCATTCCCGGGCCGCATCCACCTCGCGCGCGCAGGCGTCGTGCGGGGCGGGGCCGAAGCGGGCGCTCCAACCCGGCGGTACGGCGCACCAGACGGGCCACAGGGACAGCTGCCCGTGGGCGTTCTCCAGCACGAGGTGGGTGTCCTTGCCGTCGGGGCCCGGATCGAACGGACCGGCTTCACGGCTCATGCGTCGAGCTCCTTCAGGCGCGCCGCCAGGATGGTGGCGATGTCGTCGAGGTGGCGGTCCTGCAACAGCTGCGGATGGGTGCAGTCCAGGTCGTGGTTGACGATCGCGCCGCTGATGTGCGGATGCCATGCCTTCGAGGTGAGCCAGTTCTCCGTCCGCGGCGCGGCTGCCGTGAAGAAGAGCAGGTCGCCCTCGAAGTGGCGGTGCTGGTGCTCACGCACGATGCGCGCGTGGTGGGGCACGATTTCGATGATCTTCGACAGGGTCCGGTCGGTGAGCCCGGCGAGCGGGCTGCCCGCCCGCCGCAGCGTGGCCAGCACGTCGTCGCGGGTGCGCTCGTCGGTGCGGTCGAAGCCGGCCATACGCAGCACCGCGGTGAGCGCGTCGCCTTCCTCGGGCGCGGGCCGCTCCCGCCACTGCTCGGCCGGGAACGCGTCGAACAGCGCGAGGAGTTCGACCTTCTCCCCGGCCTCCTGGAGCATGCAGGCCACGGTGTGGGCGAGGATGCCGCCGAGGGACCAGCCGAGCAGCCGGTACGGACCGTGTGCCCGCACCGTGCGGAGGTGGTCGACGTAGTCGGCTGCCTGCTCCCGCAGAGTGCCCGGCAGTGGCTCGTCGCGGACCAGGCCGCGCGCCTGGATGCCGTACAGAGGCTGGTCCGGATCGAGTCGGGCGGACAGGCCCGCGTAGCACCAGGAGATGCCACCGCCGGGGTGGAACGCGAACAGCGGGGGCCGCTCGCCGTCGGTGCGCAGCGGAAGGAGGACCTCGAGGGAGTCCTCGGCCGCGCTCCCTCCGAGGCGGGCGCCGCGTCGCGGTCCCGCTGCCTTGAGACGGGTGGCGAGAGCGGCGGGGGTCGGCGCCTCGAACAGCGAGCCGATGGTCAGCTCGATGCCGAACTCCTCCCGCACGCGCGCCATCAGCTTCACCGCGTGCAGCGATGTGCCGCCCAGGTCGAAGAACGCCTCGTCGGGACCGGCCAGTTCGACCCCGAGCACCTCCGCGAACAGCCGCGTCAGTGCCTCCTCGCGCGGCTTGGCCGGTCGTCCGGCGCCCATGGCGCCGGTGAAGACAGGGGCGGGCAGTGCGTGGCGGTCGAGCTTGCCGTTGGGGTTCAGCGGGAACGCGTCGAGGCCGACGACCGCCGCCGGGACCATGTGGTCCGGCAGCATCCGTGCCAGCTGGGCCCGTACGGCCGTGGGGTCGGCGCCTCCGGTCACGTACCCGACGATCCGGTCCTCCCGCACCACGGCGCAGGCGCCCTCCACGCCGGGCTGCGCCACCAGCGCGGCCTCGATCTCGCCCAGTTCGATGCGCTGCCCGCGCAGCTTCACCTGGTGGTCGGTGCGGCCGAGGTACTCGATCTCGCCCTGCCGGGTCCAGCGCGCCAGATCGCCCGTGCGGTACATCCGGCTTCCGGGCGGCCCGAAGGGGTCGGCGACGAACCGGGACGCCGTCAGCGCGGGGCGGTTCAGATAGCTGTCGGCCAACTGCCGGCCTGCCAGGTACAGCTCACCCGTGATGCCCGGTGGGCACGGCTGGAGCGCCGCGTCCAGCACGTACAGGCGCGTGTTCCAGACTGGGCTGCCGATCGGCACCGGGCCGCCGCTGTCCGGGAGCGTGGGCGGGGCGCACGCGTGGTACGTGACATCGACGGCGGCCTCCGCCGGCCCGTACAGGTTGTGCAGTTCGACGTCGGGCAGCGCCCGCACGAAGGCGTTCACCGTCTCGCGGGGCAGGGCCTCACCGCCGCAGAAGACCCGGCGCAGCCCCGCGCAGGCGGCCGTGTCGGCCTCGGCCAGGAAGACCTGGAGCATCGACGGCACGAAGTGGCAGGTGGTGATGGATTGTTCACGGATCAGGCGGGAGAGCTCGGCCGGTTCCTGGTGGACCTCCGGCTCGGCGACGACGATCGCCGCGCCCTCGCGCAGCGGCCAGAAGAACTCCCATACGGACACGTCGAACGACGACGGAGTCTTCTGCAGCACCCGGTCCTCGGCGGTCAGCGGGTAGGTGTGCTGCATCCAGCGCAGCCGGTTGTCGATCGCTCCGTGCGAGACGACGACGCCCTTGGGGCGGCCCGTGGAGCCGGAGGTGTAGATGACGTACGCGGGGTGGGCGGGCGTGAGCGGACGCGCCGGGTTCACCGGCGGGTAGGGGGAGACGTCGAGTCCGTCAAGGACGACGAGTGGGACCGTGCCGGTGTCCTCGGGAAGGCGTCCCGCACGGTCGACCACGGCGCACACCGGCGCCGCGTCCTGGATCATGTACGCGAGTCGCTGCGCCGGGTAGTCCGGGTCGAGCGGCAGGTACGCGGCACCCGACTTGAGCGCGGCGAGCACGGCGACGACCAGCTCCACCGAGCGGGGCACCGAGACCGCGACCACCGCACCCGGCCGGGCGCCGAGGCTCTGCAGGTGCCGGGCCAGCCGGTTGGCCCGGGCGTTCAGCTCCGCGTACGTCCATGAGGTGTCCCCGTACACCAGCGCGGTCGCGTCCGGGGTGCGTATGGCGCGCGACTCGATGGGGCCGATGAGCGTGGTCGCGGGCAGTGCGCGTTCGGTCTGGTTGAACTCGTTCAGGACCAAGGTGTGTTCGGCGGGCGTCGCGATGGTGTGAACGGCCAGCGGCTGCCGCGGGTCGGTGTCGGCGAGACGGTCCAGCAGATGTACGAAGCGCTCCTGGTGGGCGGCGAGTTCGGCGTCCTCGTACAGGGCCGGGTTGCCGTCGTGGTCGATGCGCAGGCCGCGGCCGTCGGCGCGGTCGTAGATGTGGACCGTCAGGTCGTCGACAGGGCCTGTGGCGAGGTTGTGGGCCTTCGCGGGCGCACCCGCGAAGTCGACGTCGTAGTCGAAGGGCATGACGTTGACGACCGGGCCGATCAGCGCGCGGTTCTCGCCGAGCAGGCTCAGGTCGCGGCGGATGTCTTCGTAGCGGTAGCGCTGGTGGCGGCGCGATTCGCGGATGCCGAGCACGACCTGGTGCACCAGGTCGGCGAAGGTGGCGTCGGGGGAGACGGCCAGCCTGAGCGGGAGCACGTTCATCACCATGCCGGGCACGCGCAGGGAGACCGACCCCATACGGCCCATCAGGGGCAGTCCGAGCACGACGTCGGAGCGGCCGGTGGCGCGGGAGGTGTAGAGGGCCTGCGCGGCGATCAGGATCTCCGGCCAGGTCGCGCGGAGCCGGGCGCCCACTTCGCGCAGACGCTCGGTGGTCTCGGGAGGCAGATGAGCCGTGCGGCGACGGAACGTGCGCGAGGGCAGCGCGCCGCGGCCCGCGAGCCGGGGCGCCTCGGGCCGGTCGGCGAACGCCTTCGTCCAGTGGGCGCGGTCGGCCGCGAAGGCGTCGGACGCGCGGTAGACGGCATCCTCGGCGACGAGGTCGGCGAGGGTCCCGAAGGTGCGCGGGGCGGGCTCCTCGCCGCGGACGAGCGCCGTGTAGACCTCGGCGGTGCGTCGTACGAGGAGCGAGTAGCCGAAGCCGTCGATGACGAGGTGGTGGATGCGCTGGTACCACAGCCACCGCCGCTCGCCGATCCGGAACAGGGCATGGCGGAAGAGCGGGCCGGTCGCCAGATCGCAGGGCTTGGCGAGATCGGCGCGCATCCACATCTCGGCCTTGCGCTCGGCGTCGCCTTCACCGTCGCGCATCCACATCTCGGCCTTCCGGTCGGTGCCGTCACCGCCGCGCAGATCGTGCACGGTCAGCGGCAGCTCGACGGTGGCGCGTACCCGCTGGCGCGGACCGTCCCGGCCGTTCTCGATGCACACCCGCAGGGCATCGGCCTCGGCGGTGACGCGACGCAGGGCCGCGGCGAAGAGGTCCGGGTCGAGCGGCCCGTCGATGTCCAGGCACTCCGCGGTGTTGTGCGTGGGGCTGAGCGGATCGAGGGCCTGCGCGTACCACATGCCCGACTGGGCCGCCGTCAGCGGCAGCACGGTGGCCGGGGGGCCGGTGCCGGTGCCGACGGTCGTGGGGGCGGTCATGACGCCCTCAGCAGCGGTGCCCAGGCGTTGATGGCCGGCTGCTCGGCGAGGTCCACGAACTCCGCTTCGACGCCGTGCTCGCGGCGCCATCGTTCGAGCAGCGCCATGATGCGGACCGAGTCGAGTCCGAAGTCCACGAGGTTCTCATCGAAGGGGATGTCGGCGGGGTCCTCGCCGAGACAGTCGGCGATATCGCTGCGGAGCTGCTCCAGAGTGAGGGCCACGGTGCTCAGAACTCCTTGATGAGCGCGTCGGTGGTGGTCACGAACGCGCAGCGGCCGGCGGCCCAGCGCAGGGCCATGTCGTGGTCGTCGCGGGAGAAGTCGGCGACGGCATCGGCGACGACGAACGCCTGAATGTCCCGCATCCACGCGTCGCAGGCGGTCACCAGCACCCCGATGTGCGCGTACACACCGATGACGACCAGCTGGTCGCGGCCCGTCTCACGCAGCAGCTGCGCCAGCCGGGTGCGGACGAACGCGCTGTACTTCCACTTGGTCAGAACCCTGTCGCCTGGCTGTGGCGCGACCTCGTCCGGCACGGCGAGCGCATCGGCGTCGTCGGCGACGCCGGGGCCCCAGAAGTCGAGCTGGAGCCCGCGCTGCTGGGGCGTCTGACCGCCGCGCTGCGTCGAGTACACGACCGGCACGCCGAGGCCGCGGGCGCGCTCCAGCATCCGGCCGGTGTTGCCCAGCATCCCCGTCAGCGGCTGCTCGCCGGACGGGAACGCGCCGAGGAAGTGGTTCTGCAGGTCGTGGACGAGCAGCACGGCGCGGGCGGGGTCCGCGGTCCAGGCGACGCGGTTGTCCGGCAGCTCGTCCGCTGCCGGCAGCGGATAGGAGGCGATGGCGGGAAGTGCCATGGCAAATCCTTTCAGTGCCGCTCGGTGGCGGCCGCGGCGGACCGCAGCCCCTTCTTGCTGACCTTGCCGACCCCCGTCCGCGGGAAGGCGTCGACGAACTCGACGAGATCGGGGACCTTGTAGTCGGCGATGCCGCGGTCACGGACGAACCGCTTGATGGCGACCGGCTTCAGCAGCTCTGCGCTGTCACGGAGGATGACGTAGGCGAGGGAGCGTTCCCCGAGGTAGGCGTCGGGCACCGCGACCACGGAGACGTCGTGCACGGCCGGATGGGCGAGGATGATGTTCTCGACCTCCTCCGGTGCGAACTTCTCCCCGCCCCGGTTGATCTGGTCCTTGGCCCGGCCCTCGACGACGAGATGGCCGCTCGGGGTGCGGCGCACGATGTCACCAGTGCGGTAGAAGCCGTCCGGTGTGAAGGCGCGCGCGTTGTGGTCGGGGGCGCGCCAGTAGCCGCGGATCGTGTAGGGGCCGCGGGTCAGCAGGTGCCCGAACGCGCCCTCGGGGACTTCCTGTCCGGTGTCGTCGACGATGCGGATCTCGTCGTCCGGGGAGATCGGGCGGCCCTGTGTGGTGACGACGGTCTCCTCGTCGTCGTCCAGTCGTGTGTAGTTGACGAGGCCCTCGGCCATGCCGAAGACCTGCATCAGCCGGCAGCCCAGGGCGGGTTCCAGACGGCGCGCCGCCTGCTCGCTGTACTTGGCGCCGCCGACGAGCACGAGGTCCAGGCTCGACAGGTCGTGTTCCGTCGCCGGACCGGCCTCGGTCCACAGGAGGGCGAGCGGCGGCACCAGCCCCGTCATCGTGATCCGCTCCTGCTCGATGAGCGGCAGCGCCGTCGCCGGGTCGGGGCGGGGGGACAGTACGACGGTGCCTCCGGCGTACAGCGTGCCCAGCCAACCCGGCGAACTCATCGGGAAGTTGTGTGCGGCCGGCAGGACGACGAGGAAGCGGGTGTCCGCGTCGACTCCGCAGATCTCGTTGGAGCCCCACAGCGAGTAGAGGTAGTCGTCGTGGGTGCGCGGGATGAGTTTCGGCACTCCCGTCGTACCGCCCGACAGCTGGAGGAACGCCAGCTCGTGCGGCTGTGGCCCGACGGGCAGGACGACCGGATCGCACGGCACCTCGGCGAGTGCGGTGTGCTCGCCCGGGTCGCCGACGACGAAGACGTGCCGCAGGCCCGGCGTGCGCTCCTTGATCCGTGAGGCGAGCTCGCGGTGGTCGAAGCCCGCGTGCCGGTCGGGGACGACGTAGGCGACGGCTTCGGCGAAGGTGCAGAAGTGGCCGATCTCCGTCTCCCGGTGCGCGGGCAGCGCGTACACCGGCAGCGCGCCGATGCGGAACAGTGCGAAGACGACCTCGATGAACTCGCCGATGTTCGGCAGCTGCAGGACGACCCGGTCGCCCCGGGAGATCCCGCGCGCCGCGAATCCGGCGGCCAGCCGGTCGGCGCGCTCGTCCAGTTCCCGGTAGGTCCAGGTACGGCGCTCGGGGGCCGGGTCGACCAGGGCGATCCGGTCGGGGTGGGCGGCGGCGCGCTCGCGCAGCATGCCCCCGAAGGTCTCGCCGCGCCAGTAGCCCGCGGCGCGGTAGCGCTCGGCGAACTCCGGGGGCCACGTGGGTGCGTCGATCCCCGGGGTGGTGGCGGACACGGTCACAGCGAAGCTCCCACAGCGTCGAGGAACGTACGGAACTTGGCGCCGGTCTCCGCGGTCTCGGCCTCCGGCGACGAGGCGGCCACCACCCCGGCGCCCGCGAACAGCCTGAGCGAGTGCCCTTCGGCCTCGGCGCAGCGGATCGTCACGACCCACTCGCCGTCGCCGTCCGCGTCCTGCCAGCCGACCATGCCGGTGTAGGGGCCGCGGTCGAAGGGCTCCGACTCGGCGATGACGGCGCGGGCCACGTCGGTCGGGGTGCCGCACACCGCCGGGGTGGGATGCAGGGCGGATGCCAGCTCCAGGGCGGTGACGTCAGGGTCGGCGAGCGCGCCCGTGACCGTGGTCGACAGGTGCCACATGGCCGCCGTACGCGCCAGTGTGGGCCGCTCGGGCACCTCCAGGCGGGTGCAGAACGGCGCGAGCGCCTCGCGTACGGCGTCGACGACGACGGCGTGTTCGTGCAGGTCCTTGGGCGACTCCAGCAGGGCGGCCGCGCGTCGGACGTCCTCGGCCAGGTCGGGGCTGCGTGGCGCGGATCCGCCCAGTGGGTTGCCGATCAGGCGGCCGCGTCTGCGGGCGACGAGCAGTTCGGGGCTGGCTCCGATGAGTGTGCGACCGGGGCCGCTGGGGACGGCGAAGGTGTATCCGGCAGGGTCGCGGCGGGCCAGGCGGCTCAGCATGGCCGCCAGATCCGGCTCGTCGGGTGCGGTCAGCTCCAGTGTGCGGGCGAGGACGACCTTGGTGTACTCCCCGGCCCGCATCCGCTCCACCGCGTCGGCGACCGCCTGGCTGTACCGCTCGGCCGTCGGAACCTCCCGCACCTGCCAGACGGTGTCTTCCAGGGGGAGCGGCCCGGGCAGGGCGATGAGCGGGTCCTGTCGCAGCGGCGGCGCCCACTGGACGGACCGGGGGGAGGCCAGCGAGTGCGGCGCGTCCGGGGCGAAGGGCACGGAGCCGACGACGATCGGTGCCACGGCGCCCGCCCGCCGCAGTGCGTTCAGCACGTCGCGCACCCGCCATGTCAACGGCCGCGTGTCGTGGGGGACGTATGCGGTGGCTCCCTTACCCAGCAGGGTGTGGTGGGGCGAGGCGAGGAACCGGTCGATGCCCGGGCGGTAGGCGTCGAGCAGGGCGGTTGCCGCGCCGGGCGAGACCAGAGGGGTGGCTGTGGGTTCGCGCAGAGAAGTGGACATCGATGTCTCCTGCGGGGAGGGAACGGCCCGGGGTCGGCGGAGCCGCTGTGGCGCGGGCGGGCTCAGGCCCGCAGGGTGGCGCCGCCGTCGACGTACAGGTCGTGCAGGGTGATGTGACGCGCGCGGTCGGACACGAGGAAGGCGACCGCCTCGGCGACGTCGGAGGGGTCGGCGATCCGGCCGAGCGGGATGCCGGTGCGGTGCGTCGCGAGGTCTCCCTCGACGACGCGTCGCTCGGCGGCTGCCGGGTCCTGCTCGTCGGCGGCGGTCCACATCGCGCGCTGCATGTCGGTCAGAGTCGAGCCGGGGCAGACCGTGTTGCAGCGGACGCCCCGTGAGGCCACTTCCAGGCCCAGGCATTTGGTGAACATCACAGCGGCGGCCTTGGAGGCGGCGTAGGCGGACAGGCCCGCGCGGGGAATGCCGGCCGCGTTCGAGGCGACGGTGACGATGGTGCCGCGGCCGCGCGCGGCCATGCGGCGGGCGGTCGATCGTGAGACGTGGAAAACGCCGCTGGTGTTGACGGCGAACGTGGCCGCCCAGTCCTCGTCCGTCAGGTCCACGACCTGGGAACCCCGCAGGATTCCGGCGACGTTGACTGCGATGTCCATCGCGCCGAGCGCCCGCTCGGCCTCGGCCACGAGGGCCTCGACGGCCGCGGCGTCCGTGACATCCAGTGGGCGGGCGGTGACCTGGTCGCCGTACTTTCCGGCGAGCTCCTCCACGCCCTCGGGATCCACGTCGGTGGCGAGTACGCGGGCGCCGCGTTCCACGAGCGCCGTCACTACCGCCTTGCCGATACCCCGGCCCGCGCCGGTCACGAGGGCGAGCCGTTCGGAGAGTTCAGGGTCGGTACTCACTTGACCATCCCCTTCCGGATGTCGTCGAGCACCGAGACCGCCGCCTGAACACCGCCCCGGCTCGTCCACTTGGAGCCGTTCATCGCGGTCGCGTGCTTGTCGCGTACGGCGTTCAGCTGCCGGTAGGCAGGCTTCTCGGCCAGCTCGTCGAGGAGTTCGGCGTCCGAGCAGGTCGAAGACAGGGTGCCGATGAACAGCCGGTCGCCGTCGATCAGTCGCCGTCGATCTCCTCCTCGCTGATCGGCGTCGAGTGCCCCTCGCCCTTCTCGGTCTGGATACCGGGCTGCTCGAAACCGATGCGCTTCAGGATATCGCCGATCATCACACCCTGCCGCACGACGGCCGTGCCGTACGCCGAGCAGCGGGCCACGGACCCTCTGATCACGCCGTACTCCACAACAAGGTGGGCACCCGGCGCGGGGACACCGACCCGTCACGTCGTCCCCACGATGCGCCAACGAGGACCCCGGGCTAGCGTGAAGGTGTCATCGACGATGACCGCGCTCGCGACACTGCACGTCCGGGGGTAATCCGTGTCGACCAAGACCGATCCGCGCCCCGAGTCGAATACCGAGGCGCGGATCGAGGGGATGCAGCGTCCCTTCCGTGAGGAGGAGGCGAGGGCGAGACCCCGTGAGGCCTACGGCAATCCGTGCACGTGCGGTCCCACCGCGTTCGACCACGCGTTGCCCGCCCCCGCGTCCCAGTTCGTCGACCAGGTCATCGCGCCGCGCAGGTCCGGATAGGTGCGCGACGGCTTGAAGGTGCCGCACCCCGTGCCCTTGGCCAGGCAGTCCAGCGCGTTGTTCACCACGGACGGCGACACGTAACCGCTGCCCGCGCCGCTGGTCGAGGCCGGCAGGCCCAGGCCCACCTGGGACGGGGCGAGGCCGCCCTCCAACTGGATGCAGGCCAGCGCGGTCAGGAAGTCGACGGAGCCCTGGCTGTACACCTTGCCGTCGCAGCCCAGCATCGAACCGCTGTTGTAGTACTGCATGTTGACGACGGTGAGGATGTCCTTGATGTTCAGGGCGGTCTGGAAGTAGGCGTTCGACGTGGACTGCATGTCGATCGTCTGCGGCGCCATCGTGATGATCAGCGAGGCTCCCGCCTTTGCCGAAAGAGACCTCAGCGCCTGTGTCATGTACGTCGCGTTGAGGCCGTTCTCCAGGTCGATGTCGACGCCGTCGAAGCCGTACGTCTGCATGAGCGAGTAGACGGAGTTCGCGAAGTTCGTCGCCGAGGTCGCGTCGGTGACGGCCACCGTGCCGTTCTGGCCGCCGATCGAGATGATCACCTTCTTGCCGGCCGCCTGCTTGGCCTTGATGTCGGCCTTGAACTGGTCGACCGTGTAGCCGCCGAGCCCGGCCGAGTCGAGGGTGAAGCTCACCGCGCCCGGCGTGCCGGTGGCGTCCGCGAACGCCACCGCGATGATGTCGTACGCGGACTGCACAGCGGAGATCTTCTGCACCGTCGCGCCGTTGTTGAAGTTCTGCCAGTACCCCGTGACGGCGTGCTTGGGCAAGGCGCTGCCACCATCGGTCGACGCCTTCGTCGTGCCCGTCACCGCCGCCGACTTCGCCGACTCACCGGCCGAGTTGGTCGCCGTGACCTGGAAGGAGTACGACGTCGAGGCGGCGAGGCCGGAGACGGTCGCCGACGTTCCCGTCGTCGACTGCACCTTCGTACCGCCCTGGTAGACGTTGTAGCCGGTCGCGCCCGACACCGTGTTCCAGGACAGGGAGACGGACGAGGAGGTGGTGGACGAGACGGCCGGAGTGGTCGGCGCCGCGGGGATCGTCGGGGCCGGGTCGCCGCCCCCGCCGCCATCGGGGCCGAACACCGAGAGGTCGTCGGCGTAGTACGCGGCCTGCCCGTACCAACCGTGCGTGTACACCGTCACCGAGGTCGTTGACGCGCCTGTGGTGAAGGTGGTCGTCAGCTGCTTCCAGGAAGAGGAGTCGGGCGTCCAGGTCGACACGTCCGTCGTGCCCGTGCCGGTCGCGCCGAGGTACGCGTACCCGCCCTGCACCCAGGCGCTCAGCGTGTACGTCGAGTTGGGCCGGACCGCGACGGACTGGGTGCACCGGGCGTTGTCCTGCCCGGCGGGCGTCGCCCTGAGCGCGGCCGAGCCGCCGTGCACCGGCGAGGAGACGGTCGTACCGCTGCTCGCGGAACAGGTCCAGTTGCCCAGGCCCGACTCGTAGCCGGCGTTCTTGGCGTTGTTGACGTCCGCGGCCTGGGCCTGGCCCGCCAGGCCGGTGAGGGAGAGGACGGAGGCGGTGACGGCGGTGGCGAGAACTCCCGCCCATTTCTGTCTCCGTCGGGGCAGTCGGGGCATGCGTATCGCGCGGTCCACTGGGACCTCCGGTGAGGGGAGGGGGCGGGGGGGAGGGGATACGGAACGGTGGCCACCGCTGGACGTACAAGGTGGTCCAGACCAATGTGGTTGTCAAGGCCCCCGGCGTCCGTCGATGCCGTCAACCCCCTTGCGGGCATGTCGAGTTGAGGCATATGCGTCTCACTCTCCGTGGATCAAGCCACACCTTCAGTGAGTTGATCTTCCGAAGTCGGTGTTGAGCGGGGCATGCCCTGGATATGGTGCTGATGCAAGGGGACGTCACAGTGACGATCTGCGGCCATCTGTGAATGTTCGTGGCGAAACAGGGGCGATCTGAGGCGGTGGTTGACCACCCCGCCGCAGTGAACGGGGTGTGTGCAGCGTGCCGACCGCGATAGCCGTCACCAGTCCCGACCTGGTGCTCCCACCGCTCGACCGGCAGACCCCGCCCGCGGTCGTCCAGCCCCTGGACAGCCTCGAAAGCTCCCTCACGGCGATGCACGCCCTCATCGAGCAGCACGGGTACGTCATCTCGCTCTACCCGGCGTCCGTCCCCACCGAGGTCACGCGCCGACTGCGCACCGTCCGCTCCGTCCTGGAGAGCGACCGCATCGCCCTGCTCGGCATCGACCTGCCGCCGCTCGGAGTCGCCTTGCTCGCCCAGCAGTTGCGGCAGCTGTCGGTCTGCGACTTCAGTCCGGGCGTGCTCGCCTCCTCCGCCCGGCTGCTCGCCCACTACATCTACGCCGGCGCCCTGCTCGGTTCGGTCGCCAAGCTCGACCGGGTCCCGGTGACGTTGAAGTCGCACGCCAAGTCCTGGGTGCCGGGCGCCCAGTTCGCCGTACTGGCCAATCCGCGACCGCAGCTCGCGCGGATCGGCCAGGAGGAACTCGCCGGACCCGAGTTCGGCACCCGGCTGCTCGTCGCCTCGGGTCAGCCGCCGTCCGACTGGGTCACGGCCACGCTCGCGCCCGCCTGGCGGGTGCAGGGAGTCGAGACCGTGCCGCTGCCGCAGGAGTCGGCGCGCTGGTGGGGCACCACCAAGCTCGCCGAGTTCGCCGCCGGTCTGTACGACGTCTCCGTCCTCTACCAGCTCGTGTCGTCCGTCAGGAGGGAGGAGTGCCACTGGTGCGGCCTCGAACTCATCGGTGACCGTTGCGGGTTCTGCGCCGCGCCACTCCCGCCCCCACAGGAGCTTCCGGCCCCGGCCATCCGGGCAGCATCTTCTGTACGCGCCCTGCCACGAGGCGCCACATAAGCCGCACAGGCACGTCCATGCACACCTGTACACCTGGCTACACATCGCTACACCTGAACTGTCCGCGTCATGCTGCATCACCCCCGGGGGACAACCCTTGGACCCCCGGCAGAAAAAGCAGGCCCGCTCGACTACCCGGTACGCCCAACGCCCCACGAGGTGAGATGTATTGAATCCTCCCCTCCCTAAAGGGAGGGGATTCCTGGCTCACGTTGGCTGCGGACCGGCGGTCCAGCAGCTCTTACACGATCAGCACCAGCCGGGTTGAGACCAGCCCGGACGAGCATCACGCGGGCGGAGTTCTTGTCCCTGGGGGACACGGCTCCGCATGCGGTGCAGGCGTAGGTTCGTTCTGAGAGAGGTAGCGCGTGCTTGGTTCTCGCTCCGCACTGTGCGCAGTCCATGGTGGTGTGCGCGGGGTGTATGAGGTGGAGTTCGCGGCCGTGTTTGCGGGCCATGTGCACGAGGGCTTTCTTGGTCGCGCCGATCGCGGCGTCGGCGGCCTTGCGGGCCATGGTGGACTTGGCGAGGAACTTCGGGCGGAAGTCCTCGACCGCGAGGCGGTCGTGGTCGGTCACGACTTTTTTCGCCCACTTGCGGCCGGTGTCCTCACGCTGCCGCGCGACCTTCTTGTGGAGCTTCGCGGTCTGCCGTTTCGCCTTGCGGTAGCCCTTCGACCCGGGCTGGCCGCGCTGGGGCTTGCGGCGGGCCATCTGGCGCTGGTAGCGGGCCAGGCGCTGCGCCGCGGTCCTGCCGTGCTGCGCGTGCGGGAGGTCGTGGGTGTCCGAGGTGGTGGTCGCGGTCTCCTTCACGCCCCAGTCGATGCCGATCACGTGGCCGGTGGCGGGCAGGGCCGCGGTGGTCGCCGCCACGACGAACGAGGCGTACCAGTGGCCGAGGCTGTCGCGGTGGACACGGACCGAGGACGGCGGCTGGGGCAGGTCCCTCGACCACACCACCGTCAGTCTGATGCCGCCCGCGAGGTGCAGACGCCCGTCCTTGATCCGGAATCCGCGCTGCGTGTAGTTCAGGGTCGGATCGGCCGCGTCCTTCTTCTTGTACTTCGGCATCCCGGCGCGCTGCCGCTGCGGCAGCCGGGCTTTGATGTCCTTCAGAGCCTTCGCGCGGGACTTGGCGAAGTCGCGGATGATTTGCTGCTGCGGCACCGAGCTGCCCTCACGCAGCCACGCGTTCGTGGTGCGGGCCTCGGTCAGCATCCTGTCCAGGTGGGCCGGGCCGCACTTCTCGTCCTCGGCGTACGCCTTCTTCGAGCGGGCGCAGCACTCGTTCCACACCCACCGGCACCGCGCCCACTCCGCCTCAAGGGCGGTGCGGGCGGTCGACGACACACGCAGGCGGTAGGTGTACCGGGCGTGCCCAGCATCCCCGGCCTGTCCTTTTGCTGTCGCCATGACGTCATATATACGGCACTATTGCATGTTCAGGCAACTACAGTGGTGGCATGGATGAAGAGAAACGCATCACCGTCAGACTCCCCGCCGAGCTCCACGAACGCCTCGCCGCTCAGGCGAAGCGGGACCGCAGGTCGGTCAACGGCGAGATCGTGTACCTCCTGGAGGTCGCCCTCACCGATCCGTCAGCAGACGGCGAATCGCCCTGACGGCGATTCGCCTTTCCCTGCCCTGCTCCGCAGGAGTCCGCTTCCTCCCCGGCCTGAAGGCCGGGGCATCCTCGGAGGAGTCCGGTGAACTCGCGCCAGCGCCGCGGCATCATCCTGCTGGTCCTCTCGGTCCTGTGCGCCCTGGGCGCCTTCGCCGGAGTGCTCTCGGTGATCCGTGACGTGAACTCCAAGGTCGGCCCGGAGGTGGCGGCGTACCGCCTGAAGAGCGACATCGCGCCCTACAAGGAGCTGTCGGCCGATCAGTTCCAGAAGATCTCGATGCCCGAGCGGTGGCTGTCGGACACGGCGGTCACCGACCTCTCCCAGATCCGCGGGAAGATCGCGGTCACCACGCTGGAGAAGGGCTCCCTGCTCCAGAGCGACATGATCGTGGACCGGCCCGCACTGGAGGCCGGCCAGCAGGAGATCGCGATCATGATCGACGCGGCGACGGGCGTGGCCGGAAAGATCGACCCGGGCTCACGGGTCAACATCTACGCCACCTTCAAGGCCGAGGACGGCAAGGGCACCGACCAGTCCAGGGTCATCGTCGAGGGCGCCCGCGTCATCGACGTCGGCAAGCTCACCGCCCTCGACCCCGACCAGTCCAGCTCCGAACGCAGCCGCACCGCCACCCAGGCCGTCCCCATCACCTTCGCGCTCGGTACCGCCGACGCCCAACGCGTCGCGTACGCCGAGTCGTTCGCCGAACACGTCCGGCTCGCCCTGGTCGCGGGCGGCTCCGACCCGGCCGTCGCCCCCGGTGACCGCACGTACACCCTCGACGAGGACAAGTAGGAGGCCGCGCATGAGGTCCACGCCCACGGGGCTGTGCCGATGACCATTCGTATCCTCCCGGCCGTCGGCGACATCGACTCGGCCCGCGCGCTCGCCACGCTGCTGAGCCAGCTCGCGGACGCCGAACCCGCCCCTCCCGTCCCCGACTCCACAGCCCTCCTCGACACCCTCGCCCGCCTCGCGGCCGAGTCGCTCGACGAGCTGCCCGAGGTCGTCCTCGTCCACGAACGGATAGGCCCCGTCCCGGCGTTGGACCTGATCCGCGACCTGGTGCTGCGCTTCCCGGCGGTCGGCGTCGTCCTCATCACCGCCGACACCAGCACCAGCGTCCTCACCGCCGCGATGGACTCCGGCGCCCGCGGCATCATCGGCCTGCCTCTGGGCTACGACGCCCTCGCCGAACGCGTCCAGGCCGCGGCGGGCTGGTCGCTGGGCATGCGCCGCCACCTCGGCAGCGGTACGCCCGAGCTGTACGCGGGCCCCGGCGGCACCGTCGTCGCCGTCACCGGGGCGAAGGGCGGCGTCGGCGCGACGGTCACGGCCGTCCAACTCGCCCTCGCCGCCCAGGCGTCGGGCCGCAGCGTCGCCCTGGTCGACCTCGATCTCCAGTCCGGGGACGTGGCCTCCTACCTGGACGTCCAGTTCCGCAGGTCGGTCGCCGACCTCGCCGCGATCAGCGACATCAACCCGCGCGTCCTCCAGGACGCCGTCTACACCCACGACAGCGGCATCGGCCTCCTCCTCGCCCCCGCCGAGGGCGAACGCGGCGAGGAGGTCACCGACCGGGTGACCCGCCAGGTCCTGTCCACCCTGCGCTCCCGCCACGACGTGGTGGTGGTCGACTGCGGTTCACAGATGAACTCCGCGACCGCGGCCGCCGTCGAGATGGCCGACCAGGCGCTGCTCCTCGTCACTCCCGACGTCGTCGCCGTCCGCGCCGCCAAACGCATGGTCCGCATGTGGGACCGCCTCCAGATCCGCAAGGCGGAGGAGACGACGACCGTCGTCAACCGTTTCGCGCGCGGTACGGAGATCCAGCCCTCCCTCGTCGAACGCGTCACCGGCACCAAGGTCGCCCGCTCCGCGGTCCCCGCCGCGTTCAAGGAACTCCAGTCGGTGGTCGACGCGGGCCGGCTCCAGGACCTCGACGCCCGCTCCACGGTCAAGCAGGCGCTGTGGGCGCTTGCGGGGGAGCTGGGGCTCGTCGTGACCCAGGAGACCGGCGGCAGGCGTCGTAAGGCATCCGCCGACCGCGGGGTGCCGGCCCTGCGGCGCCGGGGCGGCGACCGGGGCGCGGTGACCCTCGAATTCGCCGGGATGTTCCCGCTCCTCCTCGTCGTGATGACGATCCTGTGGCAGTGCGTGCTGTACGGCTACTCGTACTCGTTGGCCGGGAACGCGGCGGACGAGGCGGCTCGGGCGGCCACGGCGGCGTACGCGCTCGACCCCGCGGCCTTCCAGGGCGCGTGCGCGACGGCAGGGAACCAGCACCTGCCCAGCGCGTGGAACGGCGCCGAGATCAACTGCAACCCGGCGGGCTCGGTCATGACGGCCACCGTCGACGTCGACGTACCGCTGTTCTTCCCGGGGTTCGACGCGGGGTGGCAGGTCAGCGGGAAGGCGGGCGCGGCGCTGGAGGGGGACAACTGATGAGGCCAATCCGGAAGCTGAGGGGGAGGCCGAACAGGAGTCTGAGGCGCAGGCTCCGCGACGACCGGGGCGTCTCCATACTGGAGTTCGCCGGGTTCCTGCCCATCCTGCTCGTCATCGGGATGGCCGCCATCCAGCTCGGCCTCATCGGGTACGGCATCAACCAGGCCGGCTCCGGGGCGCGAGCCGCCGCGCGGGTCGCCTCGCAGGGTGGCGACGGCACGGCGGCCGGACAGGCCGCGGTGAGCGGCTGGCTCAGCCCGACCGTGCCGGAGCTCTACGAGGACCCCGACCTGACCACGGCGAAGGTCACGGTCACCGTCCCCAACATCATCCCCCTCTTCGACGACGTGCCCATAAGCCGCCACGCCACCATGCCCACCGACGACTGACCCCACGACCGACCGGGAGGAGCTGAACCCATGAGCCTGCGCAGCCGACTGTCCACCCCCGACGAGTCAGGCCCCGCCCGCGAAGACGGACACCTCGTCGCCATCTACCGCGCCAAGCTCCTCGAAGAGATCGACCTCGCCGAGATGTCGAGCCTGGCGGCGGCCGAACGCCGGGTACGCCTGGAGCGCGTACTCGGCCACATCATCAGCCGCGAGGGCCCGGTCCTCTCCTCCGCGGAGCGCGCCCAGCTGATCCGCCGCGTCGTGGACGAAGCGCTCGGCCTCGGTGTCCTCGAACCGCTCCTCGCCGACGCGTCGATCACCGAGATCATGGTCAACGGGCCGGACTCCATCTTCGTGGAGCGAGCGGGACGCGTGGAACAGCTCCCCCTCCGCTTCGCCTCGAACGAGCAGCTCATGCAGACCATCGAGCGCATCGTCTCCACGGTCAACCGGCGTGTCGACGAGTCGAATCCGATGGTCGACGCCCGCCTCCCCACCGGCGAACGCGTCAACGTCATCATCCCGCCGCTCTCCCTCACCGGCCCCACCCTCACCATCCGCCGCTTCCCCCGCGCGTACACGCTCCCGGAGCTGATCGGCCTCGGCTCCCTCGACGAGCAGATGCTCATGCTCCTCGCGGCCTTCGTCCGCGCCCGCTTCAACGTCATCGTCAGCGGCGGCACCGGCAGCGGCAAGACGACCCTGCTCAACGCCCTGTCCGGCCTGATCCCGTCCCACGAACGCATCATCACCATCGAGGACTCGGCCGAACTCCAGCTCCAGCAGGAGCACGTCATCCGCCTCGAGTCCCGCCCCCCGAACGTCGAGGGCAAGGGCCAGATCACCATCCGCGACCTGGTCCGCAACTCCCTGCGTATGCGCCCCGACCGCATCATCGTCGGTGAGGTCCGCGGCGGTGAGACCCTCGACATGCTCCAGGCCATGTCGACCGGCCACGACGGTTCCCTCGCCACCGTCCACGCGAACTCCGCCGAGGACGCCCTGATGAGGCTCCAGACCCTCGGCTCGATGTCCGAGGTGCAGATTCCCTTCGAGGCGCTGAAGGACCAGATCAACTCGGCCGTGGAGGTCGTCGTCCAGCTCTCCCGGCACGCCGACGGCTCCCGCAAGGTCACCGAGATCGCCCTGCTGGTCTCGCACGGCCGCGAACAGTTCCGCATCGTGCCCGTCACCCGCTTCGTCACCCGACCCGCCGGCCCCGACCGCGTCGTCCACGGCCACTTCGAGCACCTCCCGCTGCCGCGTCCGGTCGCCGAGAAGCTGTACGTCGCGGGCGAGCCGCTGCCGCCCGCCTTCGGCGTGGTCGAGGCCATCGACGTACTCGACACAAGGCAGGCCATCGGATGACATCCCCCACCTCCGACACCCCGGAAGGGAGCCGGCCATGAACGACCCCGCCCTCCTCGCCCTCGGTGCCACCGTCCTCGGCGGCACCCTCGCCGTCGCGGGCGTGCACACGTACGCGTCCGGGCGTGCCCAGCGGCAGGCCCTCGTCGACCGTCTCGCCGGCGGCGGCCCGCTGCGTACGGCGGCCGGGCGCGCACGACGTTTCGCGGCCGTCGACCGCCGGCTGCGCCGCACCCGCCTCGGCCGCACCATCCAGCTGCGGCTGTCGGCGACCGGCCTCGATGTGACAGCGGGGGAGTTCGCCACGTACGTCACCGCGGTCGTCGTCGCACTGTGGCTGATCGCGGCATCGGCGCTGGCGCCGTTCTTCGGCCCGATCGCCGCGCTCGTCGGCGTCTGGAGCGCGGCCATCTTCCTCAACTGGCAGCGTCAGAAACGCATCGAGGCCTTCATCAACCAACTCCCCGACGTGGCCCGTCTGCTGGCCAACGCGACGGCGGCGGGCCTTGCCCTGCGCACCGCACTCGCCATGGCGGCGGAGGAACTGGAGGCCCCAGCGGGCGAGGAACTCGCCTATGTGGCCGACCAGTTGATGCTGGGCCGCACCATCGACGACGCCCTCGGTGAACTCGCGGAACGCCTCCCCTCCCGCGAACTGATCGTCCTCGTCACGACGCTGGTCCTGGCCAACAAGGCGGGCGGTTCGGTGGTCAGTTCGCTGCGCAACCTCACCCAGACCCTGGAGGACCGCAAGGAGACCCGCCGTGAGGTCCGCACGATGCTCTCCGAGGTCAACGCGACGGCCTTCACCGTCCCCCTCCTGGGCCTCGGCTCACTTCTCCTGATCAACTCCTCGAACGAAGGCGCCCTCGCCCGGGTCACCGGCTCAGGACTCGGCCAGGCCCTGATCCTGATCTCGCTCGGCCTCTACACCGTCGGCTTCTTCGTCATCCGCCGCCTCGGCAAGATCGAAGTATGAGGGAGGGGTTATGTTGCCGGCCTTGCTGCTAGCTCTCCTGATGGGCGCGGCTGTCGCGGGCGTCTTCCTCGGCATCCGCATGATCCGCGCCGACGCCAAGCTCCCCAGCGACCTCGCGCTCGCCCTGGAGGTCGGCGGAACCCGCGTCTCCAAGGCGGACTCCGCCGTCGACCGCCTCGGCATGCGCTTCGCGCCCACGGTCCTGCGTCTGATGGGCCCCCGCCGCGTCGACGCCAAGCGCCGCCGTATCGACATGGCGGGCAACCCCGGCGGCCTGACCCTCAACCGCTACGCCGCCCGCCGCGCGGTGTACGGCATCTTCGGCGTCGTACTCGCTCTCGTCTTCCTCTCCAACGGCAGCCTCCTCCTCGCCGCCCTCACGCTGGCCTTCGGCCTCGTCGCCGCCGACGCCCTCATCTGGCAGGCCGTCCGCGAGCGCAAGGAGGTCATCGACCGCACCCTTCCCGACTTCCTCGACGTCCTCGCGGTCGTGGTCTCGGCGGGCCTCGGTTTCCGGCAGGCGCTGGACCGGGTGGCGGAGAAGTACGAGGGCCCGTGGGCGGACGAGCTGCGCATCACCCTGCGCCAGATGGACATGGGCGTCAGCCGCCGTCAGGCCTTCGACGAGCTGCGCAAGCGCAACTCCTCCGAGCAGGTCGCCCAGTTCGTGTCGGCCCTGCAACAGGGCGAGGAGCTGGGCTCCCCGATCGCCGAGACCCTCATCCAGCTCGCCACGGACATGCGCCGAACGGATGCCCAGAACGCCCGCCGCCGCGCCGCCAAGACCATCCCCAAGGCGACGATGGTGACGCTCGTCTTCATGCTCCCGGCGACGATGATCCTGATCGCGACGGGCATGTTCCTGGGCTCGGGCTCGGACTTCGGCTCGATTCTGGGCCGATGATGAGCAGCCGCCGTACCCACCCCGCCGCGAAGCACCCGGAAGCCGGGCGCCGGTGGCCGTGCGGCGATACCGGCAAGGTGTCGCCGGAAGCCGGGGCAGGCACGGGCTGGCGCCGGGGCGGCGCCGGATACCTGGCGGACGACGCTCCGGCCCCCGCCAGCATCCGCCTCCAGCTGAGCGCCCTCCAGGCCCTGTGCCGCCAGGCCTTCGCCGTACGCCTCGCCGCGATCGCGATCGGCGCCCCCTTCGCGATGGCCAACGCGACGGACGGCCCGCCCGGCTACACGGTCCTGGCCGCCGCCGTCCTCGGCGTCATGGGCTCGTACGCCATGCTCAGGGACTGGGACCGCTTCGGCCCCCGCCTGCTGGCCCACCCCACTCTCATGGCCGTGGACCTGACGTTCGGCGCGATCCTGATCCTGACGGCCTCCCCCGCGTCCCCCCTCGCCTACGCGACGGTCTGCACGCCGCTCCTGGCGGGCCTGCTGTACGGGTGGCGCGGCTCGGGAGTCTTCACGGGCCTGCAACTGATCGTCCTGGTGACGGTCTACAGGGCGTGGCAACACCACCCGGGAGCCGGCGCCAACACCCTCCTGATCGCGGGCTTCTGCATCGGCGCGGGCATCATCGGCGTGACCCTGCGCAACCTCATGTTCCGCTTCGGTACGGCGAGCCAGGCGCTGTCGGAGGCGAACTCCCGCCTGGCGGTGGCGGAGGCCGTGGAATCCGAACGGGCCCGGCTGGCCCGGGAGATGCACGACTCGGTCGCGAAGACCCTGCACGGCCTGGCGTTGGCGGCGGAGGCGCTGGCGGCCTCGGCGTCGGCGCAGGACGCGGACCCGCACACGCTGAAGAGCCAGGCGACGATCGTCGCGGGGGCGGCCCGCCGGGCGGCGGCGGAGTCCCGCGACCTCCTGTCCGACCTGCGCCGCCATACGGACCTGACGACCCCGGACACGGACGTCCTGTCCGAACTGGCGCCATGTGTCAGCGAATTCGCATCCCGTACACACCTCACCACCACCCTCCGGCACCGGGGCGGGCGCCGCCCGATCCTGCCCTACGCCACCGCCCACCACGTTCTGGCGATCGTGTCCGAGGCCCTGGAGAACACCCACCGACACGCCGGCGCGACGACGGTGACGGTCGAACTGGCGGTGACGGACGACGAGTTCGTCCTACGAGTCGAGGACGACGGAGTGGGCATCCCCCGCACCCCCACCCTCGACGACCTGACCAGAACCGGCCATTTCGGCCTGCTCGGCATGGTGGAACGAGCCGCGTCCGTAGGCGGCCGCATCGACCTGAACCGTTCCCCGCAAGGAGGCGCGGAGGTCCACCTGACCCTCCCGCTCCGCACTGCCGCCCTCCACCGTCCCCCCACTCCCCAAGAGGAGGCCGCACATGCCTGACCAGGCACTTCCCGGCCCGCCCCTCCGTGTACTCGTGGCCGACGACAACCCGGTCGTCCGGGCCGGCCTGACCGCGCTGCTGGGCGGCCACCCGGATCTCGAGGTGGTCGCGGAGGCGGCGAACGGCGAGGAGGCGCTCCGGTCCGCCGACCGCCTCACCCCGGACGTCGTCCTCCTCGACGTCCGCATGCCCGGCACGGACGGCCTCACGGCCCTGCCCGACCTGGCCCGGATCGCCCCCGTGATGATGCTGACGTACAGCCGTGAACCCGAGGTCGTGGCCGAGGCGTTGCGCCGGGGTGCCGTCGGCTATCTCGTCCACGGCGAGTTCACGGCGGCCGAACTGATCACCGCCGTACGCGAGGTGCGGTACGCGAAGCCGACTGTCCCGGTTTCACTCGGTGTTTCGTACGAACCGAACGAATCCTCTTCGCATCTGCAACCATCTGTGGCACAGTCGTCAAAGGCTCACCCCGGCTTCGCGGCACGACTCCACCGCCGCGTGCCCAACCGGCTCGACTTCGGCCTGAGTTCAAGGGAGGTGGAGGTGATGGACCTCATCGCGACCGGCATGAGCAACCGCCAGATCGCCGCCACCTGCTTCATCAGCGAGAAGACCGTCAAGAACCACATCAACCGCATCTTCGCAAAGCTGCACAGTACTTCGCGCAGCGAAGCGATCGCCCACTGGTTGGGTACGGCACGGGAGGGGTGGAGCCGATGACTCCGCCGGCCGGAAGTTGGGCCCCTGGACCCACCCGGAGTACGCGCGTTCTCACGTACGGTGCTCAGGTTGATGGTTGTGGCGTCGGGCGGGAGGGCTGTGACGATGAGCGACGGGTTCAGCAGGTGGGCGCGGACCGTTGTTTCCCGGATGCGGGGGAAGGGGCGGGATGCGGGGGCGGGGTTTGTGGAGTATGCGGGCCTACTGATCATCATTGCGGGGATCTTCACGTTGGTCGACAGCCTGGGGCTGGACAACCTGATCTCGACCGCGATCCTCAACGCGGTTACGGACGTCATCGGCGGCGGCTGACCTCCGCACAACTGCGGAGTGACAGAGGGCAGACTCTCCCCATCTACATCTGGCTGACGGGGATTCTGCTCCTTGCCGCATTCGCCTTCTTCGCATTCGCCCAAGCAGCGTCCGCCCGCAATGGAGCTCAATCCGCGGCGGACGCTGCGGCGTTGGCCGCGGCGCAGGATGCGCGGGATGAGCTGATGGACAAGCTGGGTGACGCCATCGGCGAGGACGACAACTGGCTTGACTGGATAGACGGCATACTGGACCCAGAGGGTGCGGGCGCCACCGCAGCGGCTCAACTGTTGGCTGCCGAAAACGACTCGACCCTCCAGGGGGGAGTTCAGCCCACTGAGACGGGGGGCTATCCCGGCTACCGGGTCGACATTCAGACCAACTACACCGTCGGCAAGTCGTTCATCCCCGGTACTGAGGACATGCACGCACAGGCCCATGCCGTCGCCATCATCCAGCCGCGCTGCGATTTCGATCTGGACGCGGATCCTCAAAAGCCCGTTGAACTGAACTGTGACGGCGAGATCGTGAACATCGACCCGGGAGATTTCGATCCGGTCGACCTTCCGGACGCGTCCGTGCTGTTCTCCGTGCGTCTGGCCGAGTGAGAGGAAGCCGTACCGATGGACTTTCGGCACACTATGAAGGGCCGCAGGGCGCTGAGCGCGGTGGCGATCACGGCTGGGCTGCTCCTCACAGTGGCCGGCTGTGGCGGGGGAGGGGACGGGGAGTCCGAGAAGGAGGGCTCGACGCCGTCGGCTCCGGCGAAGAGCAGCGGCAACGGTGACGCGTCGGACTCGAAGGAGCCGGCGGCGGACTCGGCGCTCGCTGAGGTCAAGGGCGAGAACGGCCTGACGCTCGCCGTCACGTCCGCCAAGCGTGCCGAGGGGGGCTTCGTGACCGTTGAGGGGACGGTCACGAACAACACGGACAACATCTGGATCGCGGGGAACTGGCGTGGCGACGAGCGCGAGTTGGCGAAGAACGGTGCCTCCATCGCGGGCGCAACCCTGATCGACCAGAAGGGCAAGAAGAAGTACTTCATCCTTCGCGACACCTCGGGCCGTTGCCTGTGCACCCAATTCAGCGGCGGCGTCCAGCAGGGGGCGACCGCCACGTGGTTCGCTCAGTTCCCGGCACCCCCAGCGGACACCACCCAGGTCGACTTCCTCGTGGGGTCCATGCCCCCCGCCACCATCGAACTCTCCGAGGGCGAGTAGCCATGGCCCTCCCGCCCCGCACCGCCGCGACGACGCTCACGGCCCTCGCCGTACTGGTCACCCTGAGCCTCCCCGTCGGCCCGGCGTACGCCGATGACACCGACCCCAGTGCTCCACCGGGCAGTGTCACCACTTCCCCGCCGCCCGAAGTGGACGGGAACAGCCCGGGGCTGAAGCTCGCCGACGGTGCGACGCTCGCGGCTGCCAAGGTGCTGGACATCAAGTCGATCGTCGAAGACCTGGGTGGTGAGGAGCGGCGTGTGGACACGAACGAGAACGTGACGTTCGCTCTCCAGGCCGAGGTCCTCTTCCCCAAGGACAGCTCGAAACTGAACCCGGAAGCCCGCTCCCGTATCCGGGCGATCGCGGACGAGATCAAGGCCCAGAACGCGACGACGGTCAGAGTCTTCGGCTTCACCGACAACCTCGGCTCGTACGCCCACGGCCTGACCCTCTCCAAGAACCGCGCGGAAATCGTCCACGACGAGCTGGCGGCGGCGCTCGGCTCGACGGACGTCACCTTCGAGGTGCGCGGCTACAGCGAGGACTACCCGATCGCGGACAACGCGTCGGAGCAGGGCCGCAGGAAGAACCGCCGGGTGGAGGTGACGTTCCCGAGGGGTGCGTCGGCAGCCTCCAACGAAAGCTGAGGCCTTGCGGGGGCGAGCCTGCCCCTCTCCTCGCCCGAGGAACTCCGCTCCGCCGTCAAACACCCACGGCGCGGACCTTGTCCCCGCAGAGCTTGTTCATGTCGTCCGCGTCGGATGTGACGATGATGCGCGGCCCCGAGTAGCCCAGGGCTGTCGCAGCCACGACGGAGTCGATCGCGTACTTGTGGCCGTGTAGGCCCGCGTTCCGCAACAGGTCGATGGCCCGCCAGGTGACCGCGTCTGTGACGGGGAGAACCTCCAGCCGCGACGCATGCCACCGGAGGCCGTCCATGCGGGCCTTTGCGTGCCACGCCTCGATCAGCGTCAGATTGCTCACGGCAACGAGCGTGTCCTTGGCCTGTGCGGTGCGGATCAATCCCGTGACGTACGGGTCGTCGGCCATGAACTTGGTCAGTCCATCGCTGTCGAGGAGCAGGATGCCGTGACTCAACCGGCCTTGTGCGCACGCCATTCCGGGTCCTCGTCCCCATCGGGAGTGTCTGTCGACGGCTCGTTCGCCGCCAATGCCTCGGCCTCGCGGAAGATCTCCGCGGCCCACTCCTGAATCTCCGGGGATGGCGAGCCGATCTCCGCTTCCTTCGCCTGGAGTAGTTCCTCCAGCAGATCGCGTTGTATCTGCCGCTCCACCGCCGCGCTGACGTACGCCGAGAAGCCGCGTGCGCCCACTCGTTGCTTGACCGCCGCGATGCGCCCTGCGGGCATGGACACGCTGACTTTCTGGGCCGGGCCCTCGTCCTTGCCGTACTCCTCGATGCCGGTCATGTCACCAGGCTAGCGCCGAGTGGCAAAGAAAGTGGTAAACCTGTGCTCAGGGGAGTGTCCCCGAGCCTGCCCTCGTGCCCTCTCCCGCCCGTCATCGGCGGCCCCTCTCCGCCTTCTCGTCTGGGTGATTGGCGCATTTGGGCCAACGCAGGCCCGCTCATAGCCGCACTGGGCGGCAGGAGCGTGGCCCAAACGTGCCAATTGCCGAGTAGGGCCGAGTAACACGGGGCGGCCGACTTCCCACTCCGCTGTATCCGGAGGATGCCGGCGGGGCATGCCGACACGGTCGGCGGCATCCGGTCGAACGGTCGAGTCTCCTGCCACGATGCCCCAGCAATGACTCCCACACGACCAGGTGAGGCCCGCGCATGCGAAAGATCGTCCTGATGATGTCGGTGTCCCTCGACGGATTCATCGAGGGGCCGAACCGTGAGATCGACTGGCATGTGGTCGACGCCGAGCTGCACCGGCACTTCAATCGGGAGATCCGGAAGATGGGCGCTCTGCTGAGCGGGCGGATGACGTACGAGCTGATGGCCGGGTTCTGGCCGACGGCCGACAAGGATCCGGAGGCTGCGCCCGAAGTGGTCGAGTTCGCCGGGATCTGGCGGAACATGCCCAAGGTGGTGTTCTCGCGGACGATCGAGCGCGCCGAGCGGCACACCACCATCGTGCGGGAGGTCGTGCCTGAGGAGATCCGGGCCCTCAAGGAGCAGCCGGGCGGGCATCTGGGGCTCGGCGGGGCCGATCTCGCCGCCGCGTTCATGCGACACGATCTCGTGGACGAATTCTGGGTGTACGTCCATCCGGTGCTGCTCGGGCGCGGCAAGCCGCTGTTCCCGGAGGCGGACGCTCTGACCCGGCTCCGGCTCATCGAGGCGCGGGTCTTCGGCAACGGGGTGGTGCAGCTGCGGTACGAGCGTGCCAACGCCGCTGAATCCTAAGGCCGACCGGCAATTGGTGGGCGGCGTCGCGGGGGTCTGGCACGCACATCTGCCGCGTTGTCGTCGGTCGCGATGGCTCCGCCATCACTCCCTCCTCCGCCTTGCAGCTGCACGCACCAGACCCCG
>NZ_JBEZLR010000029.1:29746-98069 GCF_040652275.1 Streptomyces sp. NPDC048275 | reverse complement strand
GAGAGGCGGCCGGTGTCGGTGACGCGGATGGTCTCGTTGCCGAAGCGTTTGCCGGACTCCCCGTCGGCGGCCAGGAACATCCGCTCCGCCTGCCAGCGTTCCCGCCACTCCTGCTCGCTCAGCCCGGCCGGCTGAAGGTGGTGGCGGGTGTTCGCGAGGCGTTTGCCGCCGCGCACCACTCGCACCCGGCCCGCCGCCCAGTCCGCCTCCACCACCGCGAGGCGGTCTTTC
This sequence comes from Streptomyces sp. NPDC048275, assembly GCF_040652275.1. Lineage (NCBI taxonomy): Bacteria > Bacillati > Actinomycetota > Actinomycetes > Kitasatosporales > Streptomycetaceae > Streptomyces > Streptomyces sp. NPDC048275. Next base: position 97,838 of record NZ_JBEZLR010000029.1, on the reverse strand, counting down.
AGGGTCTGCAGGCGGCGGGACTTGGCATGCCACTCACCGCGCGTGGCATAGCCACGCACCAGCCCTTCCCGCTTGTCCGCTTTGGCGCCCAGCGGCCGGGCCAGCCGCGCCTCGACCGACGAAATCTGCCCGCGCAGCCAGGCCAGATGCGCCACCTGCCCGCGCCTGGCCAGCGCCCACTGGTCATGCGTGGCCTTGGTGATACTGCCCGCCCAGCGCGCCGACGACCGCCCCGTCAGCCCCCGCTTGCGCACCGCCCACCCCGCCGCATCATGCGCCAGACCTTGCCGGGACCGCTCCGCGAGATCACCAGCAGCCAGCGAACCGAGGAAGTCGCCGACCTCGGCCAGCACCGCCGCATCCGCCGCCGACACCCGTAGCCGGTCCCGGATCGCCACCCCGGCGGGACCAGGCACCACGAACGATGCCGCCAACTCCCGCAGCCCGCCCACCCGTTCCCCCTCCCCACCGGCCGGAGACCCCCGTCACGACAGTCAACGAGCAACCCCTGCAAAGGTCACCCATTCGACCCAAGAACCCCAGTTCCCCTCTCGAAGAACCAAGGACGGAACACACCCCAGGACAGAGAAGCCCCGGCACACAACGGACAACCACATCCAGCCCCGACGCTCACCCACACTCACCAGAAGTCACTCCTGCTCAGTACACCGACAGCAGTTCCCAACCCCGCTCGAGACCACACTTCCTTCGCCGGCCCACTTCGTTCTAGAACTACTCGCTCTGGAACTACTCGTTCTGGAACTCCTCCACGACCGTCGCCCCCAGTTCGCGGACGATCAGGTCGTGGCCCGAGAGGGCGGACTCGTCGAGGTCGGGGTCGTCGTCCTCGGGGATGTCGTCCTCGGGGGCGACCGGGGGCGGTTCGTGGGCGGCGGCGGGGGGCGGGGTGGGTGCCTGAGCCGGTGCGGCCGGAGCCTGGCCCGCGGGCGGGCCCTGCGGCGTGGCGGGACGCGGGGCCGGGGCCGGTGGCTGCTGGGGCGCTGCGGGCCGGGGCGCGGCCGGAGCGCCGCCGTAGCCCCCGCCGAACCCGGGACCCGTGGTCGCCACCGGTGGTGGTGCCGAGCCGCCCGAGGCGTCGACGATCGCCTCGATCTTCCACTGGACGTTGAACTGCTCGGCCAACGCCTGCTTCAGCACTTCCTCGCTGCCGCTGCTCGCGAAGTTGTCCCGCGCGCCCGCGTTGACGAAGCCGATCTGCAGGGTCGTGCCGTCGTAACCCGTCACCTGCGCGTTCTGGCTGAGCAGGATCCAGGTGAAGCGGCGGCGGTTCTTCACCGCCTCCAGGATGTTCGGCCACAGCATGCGGGGATCGAGTCCACCGGCCGCGGGAGCCTGGGCCGGAGCGGAGGCGGGTGCGGGTGCGGCGGCAGGAGTGGGAGCCGTCCGGGGAGCCCCGGGCGCGCTGGACGCGGCGGGCCCGGCCGGAGCCTGCCCACCACCGGCGGGTGCCGCCGTCGGCCAGCCACCGGGACGCCGACCGCTGCCCGCGGCCGTCGCGGTGGGCCAGGTACCGGGTGCGGCTCCTGACGGGGAAGCGGGGGGCGCGGCCGGAGCCTGCGGCTGCTCGACCACCGGAGCGGCGGGCGGGGGTGCGGCAGCAGCCGGCGCCGGGTACGCGGCCGCGGGCGCCACCGGGGCAGGAGCCGACCCCGCGCCCTGCGCCGCAACACCGGTGCCGGCACCGGCACCGGCCGTTCCGTACGCCCCATGCCCCTCAGCTCCAGCGCCCTGCCCGCCAGGTCCCGCCGACCGCACGGCGGCGCGAGCCGCGGCGGCCCCGCTCCCCGGCGGAACTGCCGGAACGCCCGAGGCCGGTGCCCCTCCATGGACTTCAGGACCGGGCACGTACCCCATGGCCGGCCCGGCCCCGCCGCCGGAGAAGTTCACCCCGCGCTCCATGCGGTCCAGGCGGGCCATGATGGAGCGCTCGTCCCCGTATGCGGCGGGCAGCAGCACGCGCGCGCAGATGAGTTCGAGCTGGAGGCGGGGCGAGGTGGCGCCGCGCATCTCCGTCAGCCCCTCGTTGACGAGATCGGCGGCACGGCTCAGCTCGGCGGCGCCGAAGACACCGGCCTGGGCCTGCATGCGCTCCACCACGTCGGACGGGGCATCGATGAGCCCTTTTTCCGCGGCATCGGGCACGGCAGCCAGAATCACCAGGTCCCGCAACCGCTCCAACAGGTCGGCGACGAACCGCCGGGGATCATTTCCGCCCTCGATCACGCGGTCCACGACCTCGAAGGCCGCGGCGCCGTCCCCCGCGGCGAAGGCCTCGACCACGGAATCGAGCAGCGACCCGTCCGTGTAGCCGAGCAGGGAGGTGGCCATGGCGTACGTCACACCGGCGTCGGCCGCGCCCGCCAGGAGCTGGTCCATCACGGACATGGAGTCACGCACGGACCCGGCACCGGCCCGTACGACCAGCGGCAGCACCCCGTCCTCGACGGGAATGCCCTCGTGCCCGCAGACCTCGCCCAAGTACTCCCGCAGCGTCCCCGGAGGCACGAGCCGGAACGGATAGTGATGCGTCCTCGACCTAATTGTCCCGATGACCTTCTCGGGCTCGGTCGTGGCGAAGATGAACTTGAGATGCTCCGGCGGTTCCTCGACCACCTTCAGGAGTGCGTTGAAGCCGGCTGACGTGACCATGTGGGCCTCGTCGATGATGTAGATCTTGTATCGACTGCCGGCGGGCCCGAAGAAAGCCTTCTCGCGCAGGTCACGGGCATCATCCACACCACCATGGGATGCGGCGTCGATCTCGATGACGTCGATGGACCCCGGCCCGTTCCTTGCCAGGTCCCGGCAGGACTGGCACTCGCCGCACGGCGTCGGCGTCGGCCCCTGCGCGCAGTTCAGACACCGGGCCAGGATCCGCGCGCTGGTCGTCTTGCCACACCCACGCGGGCCGCTGAACAGGTACGCGTGATTGACCCGGTTGTTCCGCAGCGCCTGCTGCAACGGGTCGGTGACATGCTCCTGCCCGATGACCTCGGCGAACGACTCCGGGCGATAGCGGCGGTACAGCGCGAGAGACGACACACATACGAGGTTATAGGCGCCCACTGACAACGAGGACCGCTCACTGACGCATCCACCGAGGGGCCGCTCGCCGACGGATCACTGAGGGATCACTCGCCGACGGATCACCGACACATCCCCGCAAACGCAAGCGCCCCCCACGCACCCGCCAGAGCCAACCTACCCTTGCTGCCTTCCGGCCCTGGGGGAGTTCAGTCAGATAGCGCCACGTGAGGGGCTCCGCACAGAGTACCCGATCGCAGCGGGGGGAACGAGTTCGCGAGCACTCCTCAACGTCTTGTATTGTTTGCCGCGGAGGATTCGCCTAGAGGCCTAGGGCGCACGCTTGGAAAGCGTGTTGGGGGCAACCCCTCACGAGTTCGAATCTCGTATCCTCCGCCAGTGCCTCACCGGGCACGATGTCGAAGGGCCCCACCGCTTGCGGTGGGGCCCTTCGACGTTGTCCGTCTCGGTTTCCGTCTCAGTTCGTTTTCGGGAGCTCCCAAAGAGCGTCGCCGACTTACTGCGCCACCTTGCGGAGCATGGTCCCCGTCACGTGCATGTACCGGGCGCGCATCCGGGCCGCTCCCCCAGGCTCCCAACCCATGATCGAGTCGATCACGACGTCAGGGATGCCGAGGATCAGAAGAACGGTCGCGGCAGTGTGGCGAGCGTGTTTATGGAGCGGGCTCGTAGGCCACGATGGTCACGGGGCAGGCTTCCGCGAGTTGTGTGAGTGCTTCGAGTTCGACGGCGTCGATGGTGAGCCCCCAGCGGAGCTTGGTTGCGATCCACTCCGAGGTGTATCGGCACGTGACGTCGATGGCCGGCGGCAGCCACTCGGCTGGGTCCTGGTCGGCTTTGCTGCGGTTCGAAGCCGCGGAGACGGCGACGAGGGAGGTCTGGGCGTCGATGTCGTTGGCGTAGGCCTCACGCCGCTGGGCAGTCCATTGCGATGCCCCGGAGTCCCAGGCCTCCGCGAGCGGCACCATGTGGTCGACGTCCAGGGCGGAGGCCGCGGTGACCCATTTGGCGTCGTAGTACGACCACCATCGCCCTCCTGAGAGCTTGCAGCCGGGGAGGACCTCAGGCGGGTTGACCGCCTCGGAGATGAGCACCTCCGCTCGCGTGTTGCAGCGGTCGGTGGGGTTCTGGCCCGTGTTCCAGTGCTTGAAGCTGCTGCGCTGGTAGCCGTCCCGGACCTCCGCCGCAAGGGGGAGCAGGTGGACCGCAGCCGCCATCGGGAGTCTGTACGTCTCGGTGGACCGGTCATGCGCATGAGCCGGAGTGGGTGCCACGAGGGGCATGACAACGAGTGCGGCCGCCATCCCGGCACGCCTGAGGTTCTTGATCACGCATCGCAGAATTGACTGCGGGTACCTCGTTCGAGGGAGTCGACTCGAACGAATGAGCCGTATGGATGCACGAGTTCACCGGACAGGTGTGCCATGAGACACCCGATGGAGGAATGTCCGTCCCGGAGTGGTCACCGCTCGCTCACCACGGCGTGCACCACAAGCGGTCCCCCCCAGAAGCAGTTGCGGTTCTGGGGTGCACTCCCGTGGTTGCGGTTCTGGCTGCATGCGCCCCCGTCCGGCGCGGTCCGGCCGGACGTCTGGGTGCGGTGTCCTGTTGCTGCCCGGCGGTCGGTCCCGGGTGAGAGGTGAGTAGCCCCCGGGCCCATGGTGCAGCTAGCTACACCCTCGGTTCGGGGGTGTACGTACTCGTCTCGGCGAGCGGGCGACGGCATCGTTGAACCCAGATGATCCCGGCCGAATCCCCGCAGAATCCCGGCCGATTTCCGGCTGATTGCGGGCTCATTCCAGCTGGTCCAGAGGTTCACCGCGCCCCCGTCCGGAAGGAAGCCACCATGAATTCGCTGCTCTCGTCGAGGCCTGGAACGCCGTACGAGACGCAGCGCGTGGTTCCCGGCCCGGCCGCTCCCGGTCCGTTCGCTTCCTTCGCCCGGTTCGTACTGTTCGGCGGCGGTGTCGGGGTCGCCTCCAGCGGCGCCGTGGCACTGCTGGCCGGGCTGATGCCCTGGGCGGTGGCGAACGCGCTGATCACCGTCGCCTCGACGATCCTCTGCACGGAGCTGCACGCGCGGTTCACCTTCAGGAGCGGGCGGCGTGCCGAATGGCGTCAGCACCTGCAGTCCGCGGGGTCGGCCACGGCCGCCTACGCGGTGACCTGCGCCGCGATGTTCGTCCTGCACATAGTGCAGTCGTCGCCCGGGATGCTGACCGAGCAGATCGTCTACCTCGGCGCCGCCGGGCTCGCCGGCATCGGTCGCTTCCTCGTCCTGCGCCTGTTCGTCTTCGCCACCGGCCGACGCCGGAACGCGGAAAACCGGAGCCCGGAGAACACGTCTCCGGTGCGCTCGCCCAGGTGGAATGGCGCGGGCGTGCTGACCGTGGCTCGCTCCGGGGCACTGGCGACGGTCTGAAGCGACGATCCGAAGGATCCACGTCAGGAGAAGAGGCGGGGCCCCAGGAGAGCCCCGCCCCGCGCGTCTGCCGGGTCCGGGTCCGGGTCAGGGTCCGGGTCCGGGTCCGGGTCAGGGTCCGGGTCCGGGTCCGGGTCCGGGTCCGGGGCCGGGTCAGGCGGGCGTCACAGGGACACCGCGACCGCGTTGAACGTCGTCTCCGGCGTCTGCGGGGTGGTGAAGCGGGCGTTGACGAGGTACAGGCGGTCGCCGAAGCGGGCGACGGTGGTGGGGACGTCGAAGCGGGGGTCGGTGATCGTTCGGCGCAGGGTGGCGGTGGTGACCTTGGCGTCGAGGTCGAACACGCTGATCAGGTTCAGGCGGTTCTGTACGACGTACAGCGTGCGGCCTATGCGGTAGAGGCCGTCGCCGTTGACCACGGTGTCCGCGCCGACCAGCGTGATCTTGGTGGCGTACCCGGTCTTGAGGTTCACGTTGTAGAGCTCTCCAGGCGAGCTCTTGACCACGATCAGGGCCTTGCCGTCGGGGGTGCCCACGATGCCGTTGGCGTTGTTGACGTCGGGCGTCTGGACCCAGTCGCCGGTAAGGGGGAGCGCGCGGACCGCTCCGTCGCGGCCGCGCGGTACGCCGTAGAGCACGGCGTCGCGCGAGTCGGTGAACCAGGCGCGGGCGCCGAGCAGGGTGACATCGTTGATGAAGTGGCCGGTCGGAACGGTCAGTTGATACGTCGTCACCTGCTCGCCGGTGCGGGAGTCGACGATCCGGGCGACTCCCGTGTTTCCGGCGATGTACAGCAGGCCGTCGTCGTCCAGCTTCAGGCCGACGGACACCTGGCCGGTGCCTCCCGGGTAGAGGATCTTGCCCTCGCCGGTGCGCAGGTCGGTGCGGTAGACGGCGCCGTTGGCGCGCGAGCCCATGTAGGCGTAGGGCTTTCTGCCGATGGCTATGCCCTCGGGGAGGAACGCGTCGGGGAGCGGGAACTCGGTCGGCCAGGTGGCGGCTCGGGCGGCGGAAGCGACGCTCGCGGCGCTTGCCTGGCCGGCGCCGGTCGCCACCGCGAGTGCGGCGACGGCGGCACCGCCGAGAACGCTGCGCCGGGAGGGCTGGGGGTGGTTTCGGGTCATGGTTCCGGGCCTCCGTGCAGGGTGGGGGTGGAAGTCTTCAGACTCGACAACTCAACTCAACACGACACGACATGGCATGACCCGATGCGATACAAATCGATAGGAAACCGACAGGAGATCGACCGGGTGCGCGTCGATACCACCGGGCGCGCGTCGATACGACTGGACACGACTCAACCCTGGACCGTGCACCCCTAGCATGGCGGGTCAGCCGATCTTCGCGGTCTTCGACACCGTGACCTGGTCGATGTCGGTGGTGCGGACCGTGGCCTTCAGCGTCCAGGTGCCCGGCACCGGAAGGGTGACGCCGTCCGCTCCCCAGTAGCCGCCCAGGTTCCTGAGCTCGGCGTCGATCGGGCCGATGTCCTGCGCGGCCAGGGTGAAGGTGAGGCGGAGTTCGGGGACGGTCGCGATGCCGCCGTCGGGGCCGAAGATCACGGCCTGCACGGTGTTCTCGCCGACCCGGCCCGGCGCCAGTTCGATCTGTACCTTGCCGTGGCCACCCGGCGTCCCCACGTCGAACGGGATGACCGTCATCGCCGCCGGAGGCTGCTCGGACGCCGCGCCGCCCGATGCCGCGGCGGCCTCGGTCTCCGCACGGCCCGGCTGAGTGCCCGTGAGCAGGGTGGTGATCACGAGCACGACGATCCCGACGGTGACCTCCGCCAGGACCGAACGACGCAGCGCCCGCCGGTACACAGCGGTCCGATCGGCGGGATCACCTTCACCGGTGGAATCACCTTCGTCGGCGGGATCACTTTCATCGGTGGAATCAGCAGGGGCAGCGCCGTCGGAGGGCAGGTCGGCCCGTACGTCCTTGGTGGCGGCCCCGGCCATCTCCGGCACCCGTTCCCTCACCGCCACCCGTTCCTCCGCCACCAGCATCAACCGCCCCGTCCAGCGCCGCGAGAAACCCGCCCCCGCCAGCAGCAACAGCACCGCGGCCAGCTTGACGGTGAGGATGCGGCCGTACGACGTCGACGTCAGGGCGTCCCAGGAGCCGAGGCCGCGCCAGGACTGGTAGACGCCGGTGACGACCAGGACGGCGACCGAGGTGAGGGCGAGGCGGGAGAAGCGGTTGACGGTGGCCGCGGGGAGCGGCTCGGCCGACCGGTACAGCGCGGTGAGCAGGGCCGTCAGACCGCCCAGCCAGACCGCCATCGACAGCAGGTGCAGTACGGAGGAGGCCATCGCCACGGGGACCTGGATCCCGGCGGAGGCATGCTCGGCGGCGGCCCAGGTGACCGCGAGGGAGACGGTGAGCAGCCCGCCGAGCGCGAGCACGCCCCGGTTCCGCTCCGCCACATGGACGGGACAGAACGCCGCCGCCCCCAGCAGCACCAGCCGCGCCACCAGCGCCAGTCCCGGCCTGCTGGTCAGGGTGTCGCTCAGGACGGCCGGGTCGAAGGCGTCCGCCGGACCGCTGCCGCGTTCGTACGGGCCGCGCAGGAGCAGCAGCGCGACGGTGGACAAAACAAGGGTCCACCAGCCCATGAGGAGCAGCCGCCGTACCGGGCCGGGGAAACCGCAGACCATGACGAAGACGGACGCCCCGATGAGGAGGGCCAGACCGCCGTACGCGAGATAGCGGACGATGTCGTAGAGCGTGCCGGCGGCGGTGTTCCCGTTGGGGTCGGAGGGCAGGACGACGCTGGTCGCGGACCGCTCGCCGATGGAGAAGGTGAAGGCGCCGGAGACCGGGTGACTGTCCGCCGAGACGACCCGATAGGCCACGGTGAAGGTGCCGGCGCCCAGGCCCTTCGGCAGGCTCACACGGACGGTGTCGGAACGGTCGCCCGCGTGCCCCGGCTCGCCCGTGTGGACGCGCCGGTTGTCCGGGTCGAGCACCCGGATGGAGTCTTCGAGGAGCCCGATGGACTCGGTGAAGGTCAGGGTCACCTGGGTGGGCGCCGACTTCAGCACGCCGCCGTCCTGCGGATCGGTGCCCGTCAGCGCGGCGTGGGCCGACGCGCCGCCCACGCCGCCGAAGAGCACCATGACCAGCACCGTGCCCAGCAGCGCCAAGCCCCGGACGACGTGCCGTCGCTCCCGCTGTCCGCGTCCGCCACGTCCGTTCACACGCCGTCTCCGTATCCGTGCTTCCAGGGTCTTGGATACGTACGGACTAATGAGGGCCCGTACTCACCCGACCGGCAACGCACCCTCCCCGAAAGCCGCTTTGCGGGTCAAAAAGGCCAGTTGGGCGCGCTTCTCGGGCAAGTAGACCTCAGGCAGGTCGATTTCGGGAAGCACGATCTCCGCTTCCGGCACGAAGCCCTGCCGGACCAGCCGGTCGATCGCCTTCGTGTTGCGCGCGTCGGGTTCGACCACGACCCGCTGCCGGTCGAGGCCGATCAGCGCGTAGGTGGTGAAGGCGGTCAGCAGGGCGGACGACCAGCCCGGCCGGCCGCCGCCTGGCCCCGCGGGGCCGATCAGCAGATGGACGCCGATGTCGCCGGGCTCGACGTCGTAGCACTCGCTGACCCGGTCGGCCTCGGGCTCGTACGTCTGGAAGAGCGCCGCCGGTTCGCCGTCCTTGACCGCGAGGAAGGCGTGGTGGGTGTCGAGCGAGTCCAGATGGACGTACGCCTGCAGGACCTGGTCCTTCGTGAGCCCGTTCATGCCCCAGAACCTGGCGCGCTCCTCGGTCACCCAGCCGTGGATCACGTCCAGGTCGGCGTGCGGGTCGACGGGCAGGATGCGGACGGTGCCAAAGCCGTCGAGCCGGTGCTCGTGGACGGCCTCGCGGGTGTGGGCGTACGGCTCAGTGGTCATGGTTCTCTTCTACTTCCTGTGTTTCGTGTGCTTCCTGTACTTCCTGTACTTCCTGCGTGAGCTGCTTCCAGTCGGTGATCACCGGGGCCAGGTCTCCCTTGAGCCACAAGGGGAGTTGGTCGCGGTGGTGGGCCGAGCCGGGGACGCCCGAGGCGCCGAACGGAACCACCCACAGACTGTTCTCGCGGTCGGCCAGGTCCCAGACGTAACGGGCGGCCGGGCCGCGCGCGCTCAGGTCGGTGAGGCCGGGGACCGCCGAGGTGCACAGCACGCAGTCGTGGTCTCCGGAGAGACCCGGTTCGTAGTACGAGGTGGTGGTGAGCGCGCGCCAGGGGGCGAGGCGGTGGGTGTCACCCCAGGTACCGAGCGGCTGCGCGGCCGCCTCCTCGACGGCTTCGCGCACGAGGGCGGCGCGGTCGATGCCGTACAACTCCTCGGCCTTCAGCAGGTTTTCGAGGGCGAAGCCGACGCGAGGGAGGAGGGCGAGCCAGGGGCGGAAGATCTCCGGGTACGCGGGCGGGTCGGCCAGCGCGGCGAAGGCGGGGTGGGCGACGAGCCGTCGTACGACCCCGCCGCGCACCGCGGAGTACGCCGCCGCCCCCGTGCTGTCGGCCGTCATCCGGCGGTCCCAGCGCAGCAGCCGGTCGCGCAGGGCCGTCGCCTCAAGGGTCAGGCCGTCGAGGACGGCGAGGTGGTCCATCAGGGGGGCGGCGGAGGCGAGATGGGTGTCCATGTGGATGTCCGCCATCTCCGGGGCCGACCACGCGGGCTGCCGGTCGAGGAGCTGACGGATGCGCGCGGCACGGTGGACCGGGGCGAACTCGACGCCGAGCGGGGTCGCGGGCCCGCGCTGGTTCGCCATCACGGCGACGCCGTCCGCGAGATCCCCGGCGGTCCCGTACGGCATCTCGTGCCAGCCCTGCCACTCGTGTCCCGGCTCCCAGGCGGCGACGATCCGCGTGCGGTTGTCCTGGCCGCGGACCGGCACCCGGCCCGCGACCCGGTGCAGGACGCCGCCTTCGGTGTCGGCGGCCTGGACGACGTTCACGGGCTCGACCCACTGGTCGAACGCCCGGTCAACGTCGGCGACCCGGCGGGCGCGAAGGAGCGGGAGGAGCGCGCTGAAGCCGAGGTCTTCGGTGACGCGGGGCGGGTAGCGCAGGCTGAGGGGAGCGGTGGCGGCGGCGTCCTCGGCGCCCCCGATGCTCCCGATGCTCCCGATGCTCCCGATGACGATCGGTCCGCGTGCTGTCTCGATCACCTCCACCTCGATCGGCTCGCCGCCCGCCACCGCGATCGTCTCGACATGCCGGGCCACCGGCCGCCACTCCCCGTCCGGGTCCAGGGCTTCCAGGGCTTCCACGGTTTCCAGTCGCTCCACGTCCTGCGGCCCGACCCGCCGCAGCCGCTCCCGGTACAGATCCTGGTAGTCGGCCATCGCGTTGGTGATGGCCCAGGCGACCGTGCCCGTGTGGCCGAAGTGGGCGATGCCCGGGATGCCGGGGACGGCGAGGCCGACGACGTCGAACTCGGGGCAGGAAAGGTGGATCTGCTGGTAGACGCCGGGGTCCTCGATGAAGCGGTGCGGGTCGCCCGCGATGACCGGCTGCCCGGTGACGGTCCTCTCGCCGGTGACGAGCCAGCCGTTGCTGCCGGAGGTGCCGGGCCCGTCGGTGGCGAAGAGCCCGACCGCGTCGGCGCCGAGCCGGCGGACGACCTCCTCGCGCCACAGCTTGGCGGGGAAGCCGGCGAACAGGATGTGCGTGGCGAGCCAGACGCCGAGCGGGGTCCAGGGCTCCCAGCGTCCCGGGGCAAGGCCCGTCTCCGCGAATTCCGGTGCGCGGCGGGCACCTTCGGCCAGCCCCTCGTTGACTCCGTCGACGTACGCGACGACCCAGTCGGCGGTTTCCGGGTCCGTTCTCTCCAGGGCTCTGAAGCAGCGTCTCGCGGTGTCGTCGAGCCGGGCCTGCCGTGCGAACCGGTCCCAGGCGACGGCCTCGGCGCCGAGGAACGCGGCGGAGGTGCCCTGCGAACGGTGCCGTTCGACCTCGAGCTGCCAGGCCCGGTCGGCGGCAGTGGTACGGCCCTGGGTGTGGGCGAGCTCGCGTGCGTCGCCGGCGCGCAGGTGCGGGATCCCCCATGGGTCGCGGTAGATCTCGACGGTCACGTTCCATCCCCAATTTTCTCAGGTTAGGCTAACCTAACTCCCAATGTGCCGAAATCGTACGCGAGGGGTGGAGACGCGATGGGCCAGGGGCACGGCTGGGAGGGCGCGGTACTCAAGCTGCTCCGCGGCAAGGACTTCGCGTTCACGGTGACGGAGGCCGAGGACGTCACCCCGCGCTACCGTCGGCTGCGCCTCACCGACGGCGGCATGCTCGCGGCGACCGGCGTGCACCCGACCATGTGGGTCCGGCTGTGGTTCGACGACGCGGGCAGGCCGCACCAGCGGGCGTACACGCTGGTCGACCCCGATCCGGCGGCCGGCACCTTCAGCCTGGAGTTCGCCCTGCACGACGGCCGCGCGAGCGACTGGGCACGGGCGGCCCGCCCCGGCGACACGATCGAGGCGACGGTCCACGGCAGCGCCTTCACGGAGCCGAGCCCGGCGCCCTCCCACGTCTTCGCCGTAGCCGACACGGCCTCGCTCCCCGCTCTCAACTCCCTCCTGGACTCGGTGGGTACGGCCCCGGCGACGATCTGGTTCGAGACGGACCACGGCACGGGCGGACTCCCCCTCCGCGCCGCCCCCTCCCGTCACGACGTCCGCGAGGTCCCCCGCCGCGACCAGGGCGCCCACCTCGTCTCCGAGATCAAGTCGACCCTCCCCGACCTCCTCAAGGACCAGCCGGCCCCGTACGTCTGGATCGCCTGCGACACCACCACGACCCGCTCCCTGACGTCGTACGTCCGCAAGGAGCTGTCCCTGCCGAGGCAACGGGTGAACGCGATGGGCTACTGGCGCGCCGCCTGAGCGTCCCCGGCCCGGGGAGGCATCCCTCCCCCTCGCGCGGGATCATCGAGGCATGGACGTCACCCTTCACATCGCCCAGGATCCCGACGCCGACGAGTTGCTCGGCCGGAGTCCGCTCGCCGCTCTGATCGGGATGCTGCTGGACCAGCAGGTGCCGATGGAGTGGGCGTTCAAGGGACCGCGCACGATCGCCGAGCGCCTCGGCACGGACGAACCGGACGCGCACGAGATCGCGGTGTACGACCCGGAGAAGTTCGCCGCGCTGCTGTCGGCGAAGCCCGCGGTGCACCGCTATCCGGGGTCGATGGCCAAGCGGATCCAGCAGCTGTGCCAGTACCTCGTGGAGCACTACGACGGAGACGCCGCCGGCGTCTGGGAAGGCGTCGGTACGGGCGCCGAACTCCTCCGGCGGCTCAAGGACCTGCCGGGCTTCGGCGCCCAGAAGGCCCAGATCTTCCTGGCCCTCCTCGGCAAGCAGTTCGGCGTGCGCCCCAAGGGCTGGCGCGAGGCCGCGGGTCCGTACGGCGAGCCGAAGTCCTTCCGCTCGGTCGCCGACATCACCGGCCCTGAGTCCCTCGCGAAGGTCCGGGCCCACAAGCAAGAAATGAAGGCGGCGAAGGCCTCCGGCAAGTAACCGCCCCCCTCCCTACGGGCTGCCACCCCCGGCCCCCCACTTCGGCCTGAACGGCCTCGTCCTCAAACGCCGGACAGGGTCATGCGCAGTGCTCCGATTGGCCTGTGCATCCTGGGCGTGGCTCTGTAACACGGCTTGCTGCCCGATGCGACGCAAGCGGACTCGTGTGACACCTTTCGGTGAGTGCTTCCGCTGAGCTGCAGGAGCGTGGTGGTGGGCCCGGTAGCGTGCGTGTCACTGCGAGGCCGGTGGGAGCAGCAATCACAATTCCGGTCTCCTTGAGAATCCGCCCCGTGCCCAGGAAAGCGACGCGGGGTCCCCGCCCCGCCCGGGTCCACACCGGAGCGGAAAGCGTCCGGCGGGGCGGCTACCCCAGTCACCGAAGCACCGCAGCCGGCGGCGCCACAGGCGGCAGGTACCGCAAGCGATGAGCACCGTGCCCCCGCCAGCGGCACGGACCGCGAGCCACCGGCGGGGGTCCATACCCAGCCATGCACCACGGGCCGCTTCCCGCGATCCAGGAAAACCCAGGATCGCCGAGGAAACCTCAGCTCATCTGCGACGCTAAAAGACTGCCGGTCGGCGCCAAAGACCTTCAAACGCGGCCCAGCACCACCACCCAGCCCGTCCGGCGTCTGAGGACGAGTCCTTCGGGCGAAGACGGGGGCAAGGCCCCCTGGCGGGGTCCAGGGCAGTAGCCCCGTGGCGGGGCGGCAGCCCCAGGCGGGGGTCCGGGGGCGCAGCCCCCAGGGATGGGACGGGTAGGGGCGGCGGGGGCGAGAAAGCCCCCGCACGACGCCCCCGTCCACCACTCGGCCCACCCCGATGGCACCCCACCCCCGCCCGGCCAAAGCATGAATCATGACTGAGGCACCAAGCGGCTCACCCTGGGGCGCGCAGTACGACGGCCGCCGGATCCACGCCGCCCGTGAACCGAGCCCCGCCCCCGAAGGCCCCCTGCAACTCGTCACCGCGTCCCGGATCCGCGGCCGCGACCGCGCCCCGCATGTCCCGCGCGCGCTCTGACCCACGGCGCACGTCACGTCGTACGTCACCCGTCCTGTCGTACGTCACTCGCCATGTCGAACTTCGCTCCCTACGTCAACTTCGCGCCCTGCTCATAGGCCAAGAGGGCGGATCTCCCCGCCGACCCGATGCGCCGCCCTCCCCCGGTGGGGACATGCCTCCCATGAGACCCACTCCGCACCGGCGGCCGTACATGCTGCGCCGGCACGCGTGGATGCGGGTTCTGGCGCTGCTCTTCGTCACGGCGCTCGCGGCGGGCGCGTACGTCGAGGCGCACGCCGTGGACCACGTCGCGGCCTCCTCGGAATCGGGCGGCGGCGCCGAGCACGACGTACTCGACACGGCACTGCGACCGCCCGCCCGGCAGGAAAACCGCCCCCTCGCCCCGCTGCGGCCCGCACTCCACCCCGCCCCCGGGCTTTCCCGGCCCGAGCGTCGACCCCGCTGCGTACCGGCATCGTCCTTCCCCACCCTGCACGCCCTGCGGTCAGTGGTCCTGCGCTGCTGAGAGGCCCGGCCCCCCCTCCGGCCCCCTCCCTCGCAAGCCGACCACCGAACGCAAGGACACAGCCATGCCCAACGACCCGTACGCGGTCCTCCGCGCCCTGCTGCGCGCCGAAGCCGTACGCAACACACCCAAACCGAAGCCGGAGTCGCGGCCCGGGCCCGCCGACCGGCAGCAGAGCACACCCCCCAAGGAGCGCGGCAGCAACTGAGCGGCCAGGCAACAACGAAGGCGACCGCCCCGCTACGGGGCGGTCGCCACGCCTGCCACCTGACTACCCACCACCGACTACCGTCTGCGTCGCGCCGTCCCGAAGAGCGAGCGGGTGATCTCCCGCCCGATCTGCGTACCCACGGACCGGGCCAGCGACTTGAAGATGCCGCTGCCGACCACCTGCTCGACGACCGAGGCTTCCTCCTTCCCCTCCCTCCCCCTCTCCCTCTCCCCGGAACCCTTGGTGTGTCCCTTCGCGGGCGCCTGCGCGGCTTCCTGGGCAGCCTGTGCCCGGGCGGCCTCCCGCGCGATGAGCTTCTCGTACGCGGACTCACGGTCGACCGCCTGCGCGTAGCGCCCGTACAGCGAGGACGCCTTCACTGCCTGGCTCAGGACGGTCGCGTCGACCGGGCCCATCAGGGACTGCGGCGCCCGCAGCCGGGTCGCCGCGACCGGTGTCGGCGCGCCCTTCTCGCTCAGCACGGTGACCACGGCCTCGCCGGTGCCGAGGCCGGTGAGCACCTCCTCCAGGTCGTACGCGGAGTGGGGGAACGTCTTCACCGTGGCCCTGAGCGCCTTCTGATCGTCCGGCGTGAAGGCACGCAGCGCGTGCTGGACCCGGTTGCCGAGCTGGGCCAGGACGTCGCCCGGAACGTCCTTCGGCGTCTGCGTGACGAAGAAGACGCCGACCCCCTTCGAGCGAATCAACCGCACGGTCTGTGTGATCGAGTCCAGGAAGGCCTTCGAGGCGTCGGTGAACAGCAGATGCGCCTCGTCGAAGAAGAAGACGAGCTTCGGCTTGTCGGCGTCGCCGACCTCCGGGAGATCGTGGAAGAGATCCGCGAGCATCCACATCAGGAACGTCGAGAAGAGCTGCGGTTTGTCCTGGACCTCGGGGAGTTCGAGGACGGACACCATGCCGCGCCCGTCCGACGCCGTCCGCAACAGTTCGCTCGTGTCGAACTCCGGCTCACCGAAGAACGGGCTCATGCCCTGCGCCTCGAAGGCGGTGAGGGAACGGAGGATCACCCCCGCCGTGGCGGTCGACAGCCCACCGATCCCCTTCAGCTCCGCCTTGCCCTCGTCCGAGGTCAGGAAGGTGACGACCGCGCGCAGGTCCTTGAGGTCGACCAGCTCCAGGCCCTTCTGATCGGCGTAGTGGAAGATCAGGCCGAGCGACTGCTCCTGGGTCTGGTTGAGCTGGAGCACCTTGGACAGGAGCACCGGACCGAAGCTGGTGATCGTCGCCCGTACGGGGATTCCGTGGCCCATGCCGCCGAGCGCGAGGAACTCGGCCGGGCAGCCGGTCGGCGTCCACTCCTGCTGGACCTCCTGGGCGCGCGCCCGCACCCTGTCGTTCGACACGCCCGGCGCCGAGATCCCCGAAACATCACCCTTGATGTCGGCGAGGAACACCGGCACGCCCTGGGCCGACAGTTGCTCGGCGATCAGCTGGAGCGTCTTGGTCTTGCCGGTGCCGGTCGCGCCGGCGACCAGGCCGTGCCGGTTGAGCATGGGCAGTGGGATGCGGATCTGGGCGTCCGACAGACACTGACCGTCCCAGAGCAGGGCACCCAGGTCGAGAGCGGGCCCGGAGAAGGCGTACCCGGAGGCGATCTTCAGGGCCTTCTCGGGAAGCGCGGCGCCACCACTCATGGCCTCGGATCCGGCGCCGCCGGCACCACTCACACCTTCGGGTGCGACCGTCTGCGGTCCCTCGCTGTCACTCATGTCAGGCCCCTGTTCCCTGTTCGGGTGCGCCCAGCCGGTGCCGCGCAAGCCCGGCGAGTTACCGTTATGCCCGCGTTTGCAACGTCTTTTCCAGCGTCGCACTCCGCCGCCATGGCTGCGCCCGGAAGGTCTGGGCCGGTAGGCTTTCCGTGTGATCTTCAAGCGCATCGGAAACGGCCGGCCGTACCCCGACCACGGCCGGGAAAGCACCCGGCAGTGGGCGGACGTCGCGCCGCGCCCGGTCCGCCTCGATCAGCTCGTGACGACGAAGGGCCAACTGGATCTGGAGACCCTCCTCGCCGAGGACTCCACGTTCTACGGCGACCTCTTCGCGCACGTCGTGAAGTGGCAGGGCGACCTGTACCTCGAGGACGGCCTGCACCGCGCCGTCCGAGCCGCACTGCAGCAGCGGCAGGTCCTTCACGCGCGCGTGCTCGAACTCGACTGACCTTCGAGGGCGTACGGGTTGACCCTTTTGGGTTGGACTGGGCGCGGGGCAATGATCATTTAGTAGGCATCGCCGCCGCAGCGCATTACGCTGCGCTCATGAGCATGCTCACTCCCCCTGGCATGGGCGGCCAGTACCGGATCACGGGGGACAAGTACCCACGGATGCGCCGACCCCGGGGGCGCCGCAGGCTCGTGTTCCTGGTCGTCGCCTCCCTCACCGCGCTCGGGCTGATCAGCTGGGGAACCCTGCAGCTCATCGACGTCTTCACGGGCGGCGGTGACAAGGCCACGGCGGTCGGCGCCAAGACGGACTGCGCATCCAAGGTCAGCGCTTCGTCCACGGCGTCCGCCGCACCCGCCGGGCCCCAGGACCTGCCCAGGCCCGGCCAGATCACCGTCAACGTCCTGAACGCCACGCCCCGCAGCGGGCTCGCCAAGGAGACCGCGGACGAGCTGAAGAAGCGCGGGTTCCGCATCGGCGACGTGGGCAACGCGACGGAGGCGTACGACAAGAAGGTCGAGGGCTCCGGAATACTGCTCGGCGCCGAGTCGGCCGTCCAGGCGGCGCTCCCCGTTCTGAGCACCCAGCTCTCGGACGCCACGGTGAAGACCGACGGGCGCGCGCAGGCCGACCAGGTCGACCTCATCATCGGCGACGACTTCAAGGCTCTGACGAAAAAGGAGGACGCCGACAAGGCGCTGGCCGTCCTGGCCCAGCCCCAGCCGACGCCCTCCACCACACAGAAGAGCTGCTGAGCTTCGTACGTACGCCACTCACGCTCTCGTAGGCACGCCACTCACCTGCTGAGCGGCGTGCCTACTCGGCTGCCCCGTACATCCGGTCCCCCGCGTCGCCCAGGCCCGGCACGATGTAGCCGTGCTCGTTCAGGCGCTCGTCGACCGACGCCGTGACGACGGTGACCGGCGTGCCCGCGAGGTCGCGCTCCATGACCTCGACGCCCTCCGGGGCGGCGAGGAGCACCACGGCGGTGACGTCGTCCGCGCCGCGCTTGATCAGCTCCTGGATCGCCGCGACGAGCGTGCCGCCGGTGGCCAGCATCGGGTCGAGGACGTACACCTGGCGCCCGGAGAGGTCGTCCGGCATGCGGGTCGCGTACGTGGACGCCTGGAGCGTCTCCTCGTCGCGCACCATGCCCAGGAAGCCCACCTCGGCGGTCGGCAGCAGCCGCACCATGCCGTCGAGCATGCCGAGGCCCGCCCGCAGGATCGGCACGACCAGGGGGCGCGGGTGGGACAGCTTGACGCCCGTGGTGGAGGCGACCGGGGTCACGATGTCGACCTGCTCGGTGCGTACGTCCCGGGTGGCCTCGTACGCGAGCAGGGTGACCAGCTCGTCGGCGAGCCGCCGGAAGGTCGCGGAGTCGGTGCGCCGGTCGCGCAGGGTGGTGAGCTTATGGGCGACCAGGGGGTGGTCGACGACGTGGAGACGCATGCCGATAACAGTAACCGCGCCCCCGCGTCCCTCGCTCTGGCGTCAAACCGCCCGTCCGAGGGAAAGTGGGAGTGACGGACCCGGACCTGGGGTGGTGTGCCTATGCCGGACCGGGAAGAGCGGCCCCCGGAGCAGCTGGAACGCCGGAAACGGCAGGAATCGCCGGAAGAACGGCAGGAATCGCCGGGATCACCGGGATCACCGGGATTGCCAGGATCGCCGGAACGGCAGGAACCGGACACCGAGCGCAGGCGGCGACGCGCCCAGTTTCTCCGCGAGCGGGCCGAGGCGCGTGAGCTGCGCGACCGCGTCCAGCCCCGGCGCGCCAAGGCCGCCCGCCTCCGTCACGCCATGCGCATGCGCACCTTCCGTTGGTAACTCCGTCGGCGTCACGCCCACGCCGTGCGGGCGGGGACATGCACGTGTGACGCCGAGTGCCGCGTACGATCCGCTGTTAGCGATCAAAAGTGACAGACACAGCAGGCCGAAGACATCCCCTGAACGCTCTGTTTCTGCCACGATTCCGAGTGGGTGGGGCTCGGAGCAGCACTCCCCGCCCATCAACCTCCGCCGGGGGGACCCCCAACCGGCACGCCTATGACCAGTGGGAGAGTCACGGTGTACTTCGCCGCACTGCTCGCGCGCACCGAAGACGGGTGGGAAGCGAGCGACACAGAGCTCGACGATGTGGAAACCCTGTCGGATCTCACCGACCTGGCCCGTGAAGCCTCGGAGGAGGACACGGTGCTCGTACTCATCGAGCAGGAGGACGCGTGGTTCGGCGTCGTCCGCCTGGACGGTGAGGAAGACCCTCGTATCTACGTCTCGGACGCCGCCGCCGCTGCCCGCAGTTCGTACGGCGAGATCCTGCTCACGGACGAACTACTAGGACGGGAGCCCGGCGACGACGACGCCGACCTGGACTCCCTCGACCTGGACGGCACGGAAGACGGTGAGCCCGACAACGCAACCGACGCCGACGACGACGAGGACGAGGAGGCACCCGGCGAGGCCGTGTCACACAGCCCCGTCGGAGACCGCGAGATCCTCGCCGACCTCGGTGTGAGCGAGAAGGAACTCCTCGCCCTGGACGAAGGCGACGCGCTCAGCACGATCGCCGACGCCCTCGGAGCGGCGGAGGTCCTGGAGACCGTCCGCTAGCTTTCCGGGCTGGGCGGTTTTCCCGGTACGCGGTTCCCCCGGTCGGGCGGTTTCCGGCTACGCGGTTCCACGGGCCGGGCGGTTTCCGGCTACGCGGTTCCACGGGTCGGGCAGTTTCCGGGTACGTGATGTCCCGGGTGAACGGCCCTCCGGGGTGCGCGGCTTCCGGGATGGACGTTTCCGGGCTCCGCGGCGTCCCGGGCGGGCGGTTTTCCGGGGTGCGCGGCTTCCCGGGGCCGGCCGTTTCCTGGGGTGCGCAGTTTCCCGGCTCGGGCGGTTTCCCGGGTTAGGTTTCCCGGGTGAGCATCACAAAAGAGACGTTTCCATCAGATCCGGTACGCGAACGCTGGCGGGCCGCGATGCGCCTCGCCCTGGACGAGGCCGACCGGGCCGTCCAGGGCGGTGATGTCCCCGTCGGCGCCGTCGTGCTGTCCACGGACGGTACGACGGTGCTCGCGGCCGGGCACAACGAACGCGAGGCCACCGGCGATCCGACCGCCCACGCCGAGGTGCTCGCGATCCGTGGTGCCGCCCAGCGGCTCGGCGAGTGGCGGCTGTCCGGCTGCACGCTCGTCGTCACGCTGGAGCCCTGCACGATGTGCGCGGGCGCGCTGGTGCAGTCCCGGGTCGACCGGGTCGTCTACGGCGCCCGCGACGAGAAGGCGGGCGCGGTCGGCTCCCTCTGGGACCTCGTACGCGACCGTCGGCTCAACCACCGGCCCGAGGTGATCGGCGGCGTACTCGAGGACGAGTGCGCGAGCCGCCTCACCGACTTCTTCCGCGACCGCTGAGCGCAAGCACCCCACGAGCGCCAGGAGCACGGGAAACAGATTTCAGACCACAGCCCACCTTGGGGTAGGGTCTCCCTCGGTAGCGTGTCCGAGCGGCCGAAGGAGCTCGCCTCGAAAGCGAGTGTGGCGCAAGTCACCGAGGGTTCAAATCCCTCCGCTACCGCAGGTAGATGAAGGGGTGGTCCTGATGGGGACCGCCCCTTCATCGTTCTCCGTCTCAGTTTCCGTCTCAGTTGGGCCTTCACGAGGGCCCCGGCGAGCCCGTCATCATCGTCGTCCGTGCCATGCTCCGTCCGGCTTCCAGATGAGTCCGCCGACCTGTCGGGCGATGTTGGTGCGGACCGTGTCGACCATGTGCTGGTACCGCGCGGCCATGGCCGTGGACGACCAGCCCATGAGCCCCATCACGGCACGCTCGGACACTCCCAGGATCAGCAGCACCGTGGTTGTCTCGGGTGCCGGCGAGGCAGCAGGCATGTAGGGCAAGTGGCCGTTTTCGTACACGCCTTACGGGTATCCGAGGGATCGTCAGGCACGTACGGCATGTGCGTAAGCATTGTGGGTGCGCCACCCTGCGCCGGATCAACGAATTCCTGAGCGCCCCCCCTGCCGAGTGATTGTCGGCGGAGGGCGCCCCTCCCGGCCCGTCGCGCTCACCGCGCCTGGGTCCAGTCGCCCGCCTCCGTGCCCCGGATCCTCCGGTTCAGTCGCGGCACCGGACCGGGTGCGGTCTCGGTGGGGCGCACGAACGTCCAGGCGACCGCCCCGGCCCATGGTCGGGGCGGTCGCGCGTCCCCGCCATACTTAATGTGGCGACCTGTCATAATATGTCCCATTCTGTCAGCCCGGTCGGGAGGATTGCTGTGACTATCTGTCAAACCGTGAGCGGGGTGGGCGCGCAGGAGGCCCTCCCGTCGTCGGCGCCACCTGGTCTTCGAGTGCGTCGCTCGTGGTGGGGTGGGTTGCTGCGGGCGCTGGTGGCAGGTCTCGTCCTAGTGGCCGGCCTGGCCCTGCCCATGGTGGCCCCGCAGCCCGCCCAGGCCGTGCCGCCCGGCACCTACGCCTATGTCGCCAACTTCCAAGATGACACGGTGTCGGTGATCAACACAGCGACGAACACGGTGGTGATCACGGTTCCCGTCGGCGATGCGCCGTGGGGAGTGGCGGTGTCGCCGGACGGCACCCGCGCCTACGTCACCAACCGCGCCGATGACACGGTGTCCGTGATCAACACCGCGACCGACACGGTCGTCGCCACCGTCCCCGTCGGCAATGGGCCCCTGGGGGTGGCGGTGTCGCCGGACGGCACCCGCGCCTACGTCACCAACGCCGACGACGACACGGTGTCCGTGATCAACACCGCCACCAACACCGTCGTCGCCACCGTCCCCGTCGGCGATGCTCCCATCGGGGTGGCGGTGTCGCCGAACGGCACCCGCGCCTACGTCACCAACGCCGACGACGACACGGTGTCCGTGATCAACACGGCGACGAACACGGTCGTCGCCACCATCCCCGTCGGCGACTCCCCGTTCGGGGTGGCGGTGTCGCCGGACAGCACCCGCGCCTACGTCACCAATTCCGACGACGACACGGTGTCCGTGATCAACACGGCGACGAACACGGTCGTCGCCACCATCCCCGTCGGCGATGTGCCCCAGGGGGTGGCGGTGTCGCCGAACGGCACCCGCGCCTACGTCATCAACGCCGACGAAGACACGGTGTCCGTGATCAACACGGCGACGAACACGGTCGTCGCCACCATCCCCGTCGGCGATGCGCCTCGAGAGGTGGCGGTGTCGCCGAACGGCACCCGCGCCTACGTCACCAACGCCAACGACGACACAGTGTCCGTGATCAACACCGCCACCAACACCGTCGTCGCCACCGTCCCCGTCGACGACCTCCCGTTCGGGGTGGCGATCGGGGTCGTGCCCCCTCCGGCGCTGACCTGCGCGACCGCCACGGCCACCATCACCGGCACCAACCGCGACGACGTCCTGATCGGCACCCCCGGCGACGACGTGATCTTCGCTCTCGCCGGGAACGACGTGGTCGACGGCCGCGGCGGCAACGACCTGATCTGCGGCGGCGACGGCAACGACGTGCTGTCCGGCGGCGACGGCAACGACCGCGTCGAGGGCGGCAACGGCAACGACGCCCTCACCGGCGGCAACGGAAACGACACCCTCACCGGCGGCGCGGGCAACGACGCCCTCACCGGCGGCGCGGGCAACGACGCCAACGAGGGCGGACCCGGCAACGACGCTCTCGACGGCGGACCCGGGACCAACACCAACAACGGCGGAACCGGCCAGAATGCCTGCGCCAACCCCATCACCGGAACCGGCTGCAACACCTGATCAACGATCACCAGAAACGGGCCCCGGCACGTCCCTCGCCGCAGCAGCGACCGACGCCCGGGGCCCGTTTTCGACGCTCCGCGACACAGCTCGTCAGGGGGCCTACTTCGCGCTCCGAAACCCTGCCGGCTGGGCACATTCAGCGTGGTTGCGCGGCTCATCGATCAGTGCCAGGTCGCGACTTGATCGACTGGGGGCAGGTCCACCAACCTGCCCCCATCGCTCACCTGACCGATGGGAGCCCGCCGGCGGCTCCGTCGCCGGGCCCGTCTCCGTTCCGCTCCCAGATCAGTGACTGCCCGCTCCGAGACCCCGAGGATCAACAGCACCGTGGCGGCGGTATGCCGCGCATCGTGCAATTTGCGCGACCTACGGGACAGTTCGTTCGCGCAGGCGTTTCTCACCAACTCGACAGCCCTCAACGTTCAAAGCGACCGTCTCGCTGCTGACGACTCAGGTCCGAGCACTGGGCGAAGACCACCCCCACACCCTCCAGACCCGGTGCATGATGGCCCACCAACGGGGGAGGGCGGGGGACCCAGCGGGCGCAGCAGACGCCTTCTCCGAACTGGTGGAGCGCCATTTGCATGCGCTGGGCGAGGATGACCCCAACACGCTGGTCACCCGCTACAGCCTGGCTCACTGGCAAGGGGCGGCAGGGGATCCAGCAGGCGCGGCAGACACCTTGGCCGAACTGGTGAAACAGACGGAGCGAGTGCTGGGCAAGGACCACAAAATGACGGGGACTGCCCAGCTCGTCCTGGCCCACTGGCGTGGGGAGTCAAAGGTTCCGGCTGAGGCCAAATGGGAGCGTGTGAAGGCGCTCGGGAGCATGCTGGAGACACAAGGCGCAATCGTGAACGCCGAGCGCGCGCGTTCTGCTCTCTCCGGAATTCCGAGGCCCACCGCGCAGGACAGAAGGGATGTCTCTCAGTGAGAGACACGCTTCTCTGTCGAGCCTGACCCACCCGTGTCCCACCCCTGACGGGGGGCTCGGCTAGCTACGGTTGGCCCAGACACCTACGACGCGATCCTGTAGCCGTGGCCACGGCTCTAGAAACCTCTCGCTCCTCCCCGACGCTCAGATGGCTGGGGCACAGGTCACCGGGAGGGTGCTCCGTCTCAGTTTCCGTCTCGTTCACCCCCATCCGGAGCCGTCCACAACGGTTCACGTGATGGGCGAGAGGACAGGAATGAACAGGCGTGAACGAAGCCGGATCATGCTCTGACCAGCGCGAACAGACCTCGAAAGCGAGTGTGGCGCAAGTCGCCGAGGGTTCGAATCCCTCCGCTACCGCTTGAGGAGGGCCCCGTCGACAGACGGGGCCCTTCGTGTTTCCGTGTACCCGGGCAAGCCCCGGCACCGCCGCTCGCAAAAGGCGTCGCCCAGCGGGCCGTTGATCCTGAAAACGGGCGTGAAGGTTACACTCACCGCCGGCAACAGGGGGCCCAGCGGGCGCAGCAGTCACAGGGGAGGCCGCGATGGCGGTGAATTCGAAGAAGATCGCCGTCTATGTGCTCGTGGTCTTCGTGGTCTACGTGATCATCACAGACCCGGAGAATGCGGCCGATTACGTACAGATAGGGTTCGAAGGTATTTCGAGTGCCGCTCAGGCCATAGGCGACTTCATGACGTGGATCGCCGAAGGAGCCAAGGACTGAGCGGCGACCCACGCACCACCAGGGAGTGCCCGTGATCCGCCATCTGGTCCTCTTCAAGCTCAACGAGGGTGTCGAGCGCGACGACCCGCGCGTCGCCGAGGGCGTGGCCGCCTTCCGCGCGCTCGGCGGTCAGATCCCCGAGCTGCGGTTCTGGGAATGCGACTGGAACATCACCGACCGGCCCATCGCGTACGACTTCGCGATCAACTCCGCGGTCGACGACGCCGACGCGCTGAAGCGGTACTTGGAGCATCCCGCGCACCAGGCGGGCGTCGCCCTGTGGCGCGAGTTCGCGACCTGGGTGATCGCCGACTATCCGTTCTGAGCCGCGCGCCCCGAAGCCCCTCGCCGGATTCGGCGGGGGGCTTTCTGGCGTATCGCGCCCCAACTCTCCCCAAATCCCGTTCAACACGGCCTTATACGGTGCTTGCACACAGTGCACATGTCTTGTGATGCTATGACCGCTTTTGACGGATGCGTTGACAGATCTGATGGATCATAGAGGTGGAGTTGACCGTGCCGGCCAGTACTGCGCCTCAAGCACCGCCCCAGGAGCAAGCACTGCTCCAGGAACAGCAGCCGCTCCAAGAACGACCACCCCTCCAAGATCGCGCACCGCTTCAAGAACAGGCGCCACTCCAAGAACAGGCACCACTCCAAGAGCAGGAGTCACCTCAGGAAGCCGCCCCGGAGCGACGACGCGGCGCCGACACCCGGGCCCTCACCCAGGTGCTCTTCGGCCAGCTCAAGACGATGCAGCCGGGCACCCCGGAACACCATCGCGTACGCGGGGCGCTCATCGAGGCGAACCTCCCGCTCGTCCGCTACGCGGCCGCCCGCTTCCGCAGCCGCAACGAGCCCATGGAGGACGTGGTCCAGGTCGGGACGATCGGGCTCATCAACGCCATCGACCGCTTCGACCCCGACCGGGGCGTGCAGTTCCCGACCTTCGCGATGCCCACCGTCGTCGGCGAGATCAAGCGCTACTTCCGCGACAACGTCCGCACCGTCCACGTACCCCGCCGACTGCACGAGCTGTGGGTGCAGGTGAACAGCGCGACGGAGGACCTCACGACGGCCTTCGGGCGCTCGCCCACGACCGCCGAGATCGCCGAACGGCTGCGCATCACCGAGGAGGAGGTGCTGTCCTGCATCGAGGCGGGGCGCTCCTACCACGCGACCTCCCTCGAAGCCGCCCAGGAGGGCGACGGGCTGCCGGGGCTGCTCGACCGGCTCGGCTATGAGGACCCCGCCCTCGACGGGGTCGAGCACCGCGACCTCGTACGCCACCTTCTCGTACAACTGCCCGAACGCGAACAACGCATCCTTTTCCTGCGCTACTACAGCAATCTGACGCAGTCACAGATCAGCGCCGAACTGGGAGTCTCCCAGATGCATGTGTCAAGGCTGCTCGCCCGTAGCTTCGCGCGTCTTCGATCCGCAAACAGGATCGAGGCGTAACCGGTAAGAGCGAATCGCTCAACGGATCCTTTTCCGACAGTTCAGCGTCGAAAAACCGTCAGACCCCCTTTTTCCAGGGCCGATTCACCCCTCTCATGTCGACATGTCACTACAGCGTGTTGCCGACATGTGACATTCTGCCGGAAGAGCGTTTGCCGCGGCCCCGCCGCCGGTATTCAGGTGGAGGCTGCGTTCCTCCGACGGGAGCGTCCGCCGCGACCGTCCGCGACCCAAAGGGGGTGGCATGTCCGCAGACCAGGGCAGCTCGAAGGTGCTCACGCTCATGAAGAGCGAATCCGCGCCCGACGTGCTTCACGATGTCCCGGCCCTCCCGGCCCCCGACGCCGACCCGGCGCTCTCGGCCCCCGATGCCGCACCGGTCCCGCCGGTCGCTCCCGAGACCTCGGGAGCCATCGACACCCGCACCCTGTCCCGCTCCCTGTTCCTGCGGCTCGCCGCACTCGGCGAGAACAGCCCGGAGCGCGCCTACGTCCGGGACACCCTGATCGAGCTGAACCTCCCGCTCGTCCGGTACGCGGCAGCCCGCTTCCGCTCCCGCAACGAGCCGATGGAGGACATCGTCCAGGTCGGCACGATCGGCCTGATCAAGGCGATCGACCGCTTCGACTGCGAACGCGGCGTGGAGTTCCCGACCTTCGCGATGCCGACGGTCGTGGGCGAGATCAAGCGGTTCTTCCGCGACACCTCGTGGTCGGTGCGGGTGCCGCGCCGCCTCCAGGAGCTGCGGCTCGCCCTCACGAAGGCCAGCGACGAGCTCTCCCAGAAGCTCGACCGCTCCCCGACGGTCGCCGAACTCGCCGCGGTCCTCGGTGTGTCCGAGGAGGACGTGGTCGACGGCCTCGCCGTCGGCAACGCGTACACGGCGTCCTCGCTGGACTCACCGGCCCCCGAGGACGACGGCGGCGAAGGCTCCCTCGCGGACCGCCTCGGCTACGAGGACACCGCCCTGGAGGGCGTCGAGTACCGCGAGTCGCTGAAGCCGCTGCTCGCCAAGCTCCCGCCCCGCGAGCGCCGGATCATCATGCTGCGCTTCTTCGCGAACATGACCCAGTCGCAGATCGGCGACGAGGTCGGCATCTCGCAGATGCACGTCTCCCGGCTCCTCACCCGGACCCTCGCCCAGCTGCGCGAAGGGCTCATCTCCGACTGACCCCTTCTTGATCCTGTTCTGAACGCTTCCCTACCGCTTCATAATTGACGGATCGTCAGCCACACTGGCGCGATGCGTCGAGCGACTTGGCTCCATGGCCGTCGAGGCGCCCTGGTGGGCGCCTCGACGGCTGTTGTCTGTCTGAGTGCCGTGGCGGCCGCCTGCGGAGGTGGCGGGGCCGGTGGCGGTTATGTGGCGGTGGGAGCGCCCGCGCAGTCAGGGGTGGCCGTGGCCCCTACCGGGGACGTCTCACTGGTGCCGCTGACCGGAGGTGAGACTTCCGCCCCTCGGGGAGGCACTCCGCCCGGGAGTTCGGGCCCAGGTCCAAGGACAACCGCCTCGGGCCCCGGTGGCACCGGGGCGGGCGCGAGCGCCGTGAGCAGTGGTACGTCGAGACCCGCGTCCGGGGGTGCCGACTCCGGTCGTACGAGTGGAAGTTCCGGCGCTGCGTCCGTGCCGCCGGCCGCCCCCACACCCACCACCCCCGGGCCCGCCGCCCTCGACGTGGGCGAGCCCCGGCGGGAGGCCACCGATCAACGCTGGTGCGAGAACGTCACCGTCTCCTTCCACAACACCGGGGGCAGCGCGGTGCGTTCGGGCACGGTGACTTTCGGGACGCACATCATCGGGGCGCTCGGCATCGACTGGGCGACGATCGGATCGACCGAGGACCTGCCCGCGCCGATCGCCGCCGGAGCGAGCAGGCAGAAGACCTGGACGGTCTGCGTCGACGCCTGGCGCGTGCCACTGGGCATGCACATCGAGACGCGGGACGTGTCCGTCCAGTGGAAGTGACTCGTCTTCTACTGGTTCTTCTACCGGTTCTTCTACCGGTTCTTCTTCTTGTTCTACTCCGTGCTCTGCTTCGCGCTCTGCTCGCGGGGCGCCCTTACGCCAGCGCGAGCCACGCCACCGCGGCCACGATCACCACGGCGACGACGACGCCGAGGATCAGGCCCATGCGCGGGCCCGCCGGGGCGGCCGCCTGCTGCTGCCGGGCCTGGGGGCCCTCGTCGACGAAAGCGCGGAACATCTGGGTGCTACCCGCGGGGTCGTAGTTGCCCTCGGGGCCCTGGGTGTTTGCCATGGCCCAGGACCCTAGCGAATGCGCGAGGGTTGCCCAAGTGCGGGGCCCCATGAAGGCCTGATCCGGGCACACCGTCCCCGGTATCGGGCACACCACCCCCGACCTGCAAGTTTACATTTGCCAATGCTTGCCTTTGCCAAGGTTTTAGGTCCAGACGCCCGATTTAGTTTGCCTGCAGCAACCAACTTATTTATGGTTGCCCTAAGCAACGAACAATGGGAGGCGTGGTGGCCGAGCAGGCGCAGTACAAGGAACTGGCTCGCCAGCTCAGCGCCATCGGCGCCGTGAAGAGGGACATGGCGCGGATCCTGCCGGTCGACTGCCCGGCGGGTTCCGCCGCCGTACTGACGCTGCTCGACCGGTACGGAGAGATGCGGATGAGCAGGCTCGCCGAGCTGCTCGCCGTGGACATGTCCGTGACCAGCCGCCATGTCACGCACATCGCGGACCGCGGCTGGATCGAACGGTCCCCCGACCCGGCCGACAAGCGCTCGCGCATCCTGCACCTCACCGCCGAGGGGCACAGGCAGCTCGACGAACTCTCCCGGCGCATCTCGCAGCTCTTCGCCGACCGGCTGAGCGACTGGTCCGATCACGAGGTCGGGCAGCTCATCCAGCTGATGGGCCGACTGCGCGAGAGCTTCGGCGACTGCCGCTCCACGCTGCAGCGACCGCCCCAGGCGCCCCCGTATGCGACAGACGTAACAGAACTGACCACCCGTACACCCGCGTAAGTACGTAAGAAAAGGAAGCCCATGGCAACGACCACACCATCCGGTGTGCGGGGCTCTCACGCCAAGCACGGAGGCGCCCCCGATGGCGCTCCGATGACGCACCGTCAGATCATGGAGGCGCTCTCCGGGCTGCTGCTCGGCATGTTCGTCGCGATCCTGTCGTCGACGATCGTCACCAACGCCCTCCCCGAGATCGTCGGCGACCTGGGCGGCGGCCAGTCCGCCTACACCTGGGTCGTCACGGCCGCGCTGCTCTCCATGACCGCGGCCACGCCCCTGTGGGGCAAGCTCTCCGACCTGTACAGCAAGAAGGCGCTCGTACAGATAGCCCTGGTCATCTACGTCCTGGGATCGGCCGCCGCAGGTCTGTCGCAGAACGCCGGCATGCTGATCGCCTGCCGCGTGGTCCAGGGCATCGGCGTCGGCGGTCTGTCCGCTCTCGCCCAGATCGTCATGGCCGCGATGATCTCCCCGCGTGAGCGCGGACGTTACTCCGGCTACCTCGGCGCGACCTTCGCTGTCGCAACCGTCGGCGGTCCGCTGCTCGGCGGTGTCATCACCGACACCTCGTGGCTCGGCTGGCGCTGGTGCTTCTACGTCGGTGTGCCGTTCGCGGTCATCGCGCTGATCGTGCTGCAGAAGACCCTGCACCTGCCCGTCGTGAAGCGGGAAGTGAAGGTCGACTGGGGCGGCGCGTTCTTCATCTCCGCCGCGGTCTCGCTGCTGTTGCTCTGGGTCACCTTCGCCGGTGACAAGTACGACTGGATGTCGTGGCAGACCGGGGCGTTGGTCGGCGGCGCGGTCGTCCTCGGCGCGCTCTTCCTCCTCGTCGAGTCCAAGGCGAGCGAGCCGATCATCCCGCTGCGGCTGTTCCGCAACCGCACCATCACGCTGTCGTCGCTCGCCTCGCTCTTCGTGGGTGTCGCGATGTTCGCCGGCACGGTCTTCTTCAGCCAGTACTTCCAGCTGGCCCGCGACAAGTCCCCGACGATGTCGGGCGTCATGACCATCCCGATGATCGGCGGCCTGTTCATCAGCTCCACGGTCTCCGGCCAGATCATCACCAAGACCGGCAAGTGGAAGTACTGGCTGGTCAGCGGCGGCTTCTTGATCACCGCGGGGCTGGGTCTGCTGGGCACCATCCGGTACGACACCCCCTACTGGCACGTCGCGATCTTCATGACGCTGCTGGGCCTCGGCGTGGGCATGACGATGCAGAACCTGGTGCTGTCCACGCAGAACCAGGTGGCGCCGTCCGACCTCGGCTCGGCCAGCTCCACGGTGACGTTCTTCCGTTCCCTCGGTGGTGCGATCGGCGTCTCCGCGCTGGGCGCGGTGATGTCCACCCGGATCACCGACTACGTCAAGGACGGCCTGACCGGCCTCGACCCCAAGTACGCGGCCGCGGCCTCCGGTTCGGGCTCCGGCAGCATCCCGGACATGGACACGCTGCCCGCCCCGCTGCGCACCGTCATGGAGAGCGCGTACGGCCACGGCATCGCGGACGTCTTCCTCATCGCCGCCGCCGTGGCGCTGCTCGCCTTCATCGTCGTGCTGTTCATCAAGGAGGTCCCGCTGAAGACCTCGGGCGCGCTGGCCCAGGCCGCGGACGCCGAGGCGGAGGCTCCGGCCGCCGCCGAGGCTCCGGCCGCCGAGCCGGTCGAGGAGAGGGTGCCGAGCTGGGCCGTCGCGGAGACCGAAGCGGGTCCCGAGGGCACCCAGCGCCTGGCCGCCGTCGCCACAGCCACGAAGGAGACCTCCCCGGTGCCCACTTCCGGCGGAATCCCGGTACGCGGACACGTCCGCGGCGCCGAAAGCGCACCCGTCCCGCGGGCCGCGGTCACGCTGATCTCGCTCGCGGGACGACAGCTGGGCCGGTCGGTCGCTCAGGCCGACGGCTTCTACGCGGTGGACGCGCCCGGCACGGGCTCGTACGTCCTGATCGCCTCCGCCGACGGCTTCCAGCCGCAGGCCTCGACGATCGTCGTCAACGACGAGCCGGTCGCGTACGACATCCTGCTGAGCGGCACGAGCGGGCTGAGCGGGCTGGTGCGGGCCGCCGAGACCGGGACCCCGGTCAAGGACGCCATGGTCATCGTGACCGACGTCCGCGGTGATGTGCTGGCCACCGGAACCACCGGTGAGCAGGGCGAGTTCAGCTTCGCCGAACTGGTGCCCGGCCCGGTGACCATCGCGGTGAACGCGGCCGGCCACCGCCCGCAGGCCCTCCCCGTCGAGGTCGGCGGCACCGGGGTCACCCGGGTCGAGGTCGAACTCAGCTCGGGAGCGCAGCTCCAGGGTGTCGTACGGGCGCCCGGCGGGCCGCTGGGCGACGCGCGGGTCACGCTGGTCGACGCGGCCGGCAACGTGATCGGCACGGCCAGGACCGGTGCGGACGGCGCGTACGCCTTCACCGACCTGGACAGCGGCGAGTACACCGTCATCGCGACCGGCTACCCGCCGGTGGCGACGGCACTGACCGTGGGTGGTCGCGGCGTCGACGACCACGACATCGAACTCGCCCACCCCGGCGAGTAGGAAAGGCCCCGGCCCGTGGGGAAGCGCGCACTCTGAGCGGTGGTGCGCCCCCCCACGGGCCGGTTTCATTGCTAGGCAGGAGTGAGTAGGACATGGGACTGACCGCACGGATTCGTACGCGGGACGGATGGGCCGTGTCGCACGCGGTCGTCACGGTGACCGACATGACGGGCACGCAGGTGCTGCGGGCCGAGGCGGACGCGGAGGGCGCCGTACGGGACGCGCAGGCCCTCGCCCCCGGCGCGTACACCGTGATCGTCACCGCGGTCGGGTACGCGCCCGCGGCGTCCAGCGCGATCGTCACGGCGAGCGGACGGGCCGAGATCGGCACCGTGACGCTCGCCCGGCAGGGCGGCACCGAGCTGCCGCCGCCCGGACCGTGGGCCATCGACCCGGTGCACTCGTCCGTCGGCGCGGTGGCGCAGCACCTGGGTATCTCCAGCGTGCACGGACGGTTCACCGAGTTCGCGGGCACGATCGAGATCGCCCCGGACGAGGTGGCCAAGTCCCGCGTCGAGGCGGTGATCCGGGCGGCCTCCATCGACACGGGCAACGGCATGCGTGACGGCCACCTGAGGTCACCGGACTTCCTGGACGTGGAGACGTACCCCGAGATCACCTACCGCTCGACGGGCCTGACCCCCGCCGGCTCCGACCGCTGGACCGTCCACGGCGAACTGACCATGCGTGGCGTCGTACGGCCGGTGGACCTGGACCTGGCGTACCTCGGCACGGGTGGGGACCCGTGGGGCGGCACGCGGGCGGCGTTCCGGGCGACGACGGAACTGCACCGTGAGGACTTCGCCATGAATTACAACCAGGTCGTCCAAGCGGGCATCTCGGCGATCGGCACGACGCTGAAGGTGGAGCTGGACATCCAGGCGGTGCAGGGCGGGGCGCTTCCGCAGACGTGAGGTGAGCGCTCCGTCAGGGGCGCGGGGCTGTGACATCGTGCGGCTCCGCCGCGTGGGCGCGACCGGCCACGAACAACCCGGACCCGAACACCCACCCTCTACGCTCCCCCCATGGCACCGAACATCGCGACGAACACCCCCGTATCCCGCGAAGAACTACTCGACTTCGTACGCCCCCGTCACCGAGCCGTCCTCCTCACCCGCCGCACCGACGGCAGCCCGCAGGGTTCTCCCCTGACCTGCGGGGTCGACGACGCCGGGCGGATCGTGGTCTCGACGTATCCCGAGCGCGCGAAGACCCGCAACGCCAAGCGGGACGATCGGGTCAGCCTGATCATCCTGAGCGACGAGTGGAACGGACCCTGGGTGCAGATCGACGGGACGGCCGAGGTCCTCGACTCGCCGGACTCCGTCGAGCCCCTGGTCGAGTACTACCGGAACATCGCGGGCGAGCACCCGGACTGGGACGAGTACCGGCAGGCGATGCTCAAGCAGGGCAAGTCGATCATCCGGGTCACGCCGGTGAAGTGGGGCCCGGTCGCGACCGGGGGCTTCCCGGCGCGGCTGGCACCCCAGGACTGACCAGGACCTGTCACCTGTCCTCGCCGCGGGCGACCATCGTCTCGATGCCCGCGATCAGGGTCTCCATGGCGAAGGTGAAGTCGCGTTCGCGCATCTCCTCGACCGTGTCGCCGCCGCGGGCCTCCATGAGGTCCGCGGCGCTCTCGAGGTTGATCGCGAACTGCGGCTGTTCCCCGATCGCGCTCATCGCCTGGCGGAAGTACTCGTCCTGACTCATCCCCGCCGAGGCGCAGCGCTGCACGAAGTGCCCCTCGATGGTGCCGAATCCGTACACGAACTGGAAGACCGCCGAGATCGCCCCCGTCTGGGTGCGCGGCGGCAGGCCGGTGTTGCGGACCACCTGCTGGACGCGGAGCGAGAAGGCCATGGAGTGCGGGCCGATGTTCAGGAAGGTGCCGGTGAGCGGGGACACCCAGGGGTGGCGGACCAGCAGCGCGCGGTAACCGGTGGCGAGGGCGCGGAGCTGGTCGCGCCAGTCCTCGCCCGAATCCGGGTCGGGCAGCTCCAGCTCGCCGAAGACCGCGTCCAGGGCGAGTTCGAGCAGGTCGTCCTTGGTGTCGACGTACCAGTACACGGACATCGCGGTGACGTTCAGCTCGGCGGCCAGCCGGCGCATGGAGAACTTCGCCATTCCCTCGGCGTCCAGCAGCCGCACCGTGGTCGCGGTGATCCGGTCCCGGTCGAGCCCCGACGGCTGGCCGCCGCCGCGCGCCGTGCCGCCCCGGGGCGCCTTGCCCTCCAACCAGACACTGGTCCGCGCCGGACGCTTGGCCCGGTCGGCTGCCCTCACCATGGCGCACCTTCCTCGGAACGGTGGATCCCAGATGCTTCAGAACGGGGGATCCCTGATGCTGATGCTAAGCGTGCGTCACACGGAACCCGCCATCGCGGGGTCTGCCCTCCCCCAGTACTTAACGTCTGGGTGGTACCCCCACCGCACGCCGTAGCAACGCCGCGGCCAGCAGTCCACCGAGGAGTACGGCCACCGCTCCCACCAGCTGGCTTGTCTCCAGTCCCGACGAGAACGCGTCCGTGATCCGCCCGCGTTCCTGGGCCGAGTCCGCCGACGCGAGCGCCGCCGGCAGGGAGGCCGCCGCCACCGGAATCAGCGCCGCGAACCGGGAGTTGAGCACCGCGCCGAGCACCGCCACGCCCAGACCGTTGCCGAACTCGGCGAGCGTGCCGTTGACGCCCGCGCCCACCCCGGCCTTCTCCGGTGGGATCGCGCTCATGATGGCGTACGCCATGGCGGGGTTGGCCACCGCGCAGCCCGCGCCGATGAGCAGGAGTCCGAGGAGTGTGCCGCCGTACCCGTGCCCGGTGAGCGTCGCGATCGACACCAGCCCGGCCGACATCGCCACCATGCCGAGCGCGATGGACACCGGTGTACCGAGCCGCGCCGTCCACTTCGCCGACAGGCCGGAGAAGTTCAGCGCCACGACCATGAGCGCGAGCGGCGCCGTCCGCAGCCCGGCCTCCAACGGGCCGTACCCCAGGACGAATTGGAGGTGCTGGGTGAGCAGGAAGAGCGCGCCGCCCATGCCGAAGGTGATGAGCACCGCCCCCGCGACGGCCCCGGTGAAACGGCGGTCGCGGAAGAAGTGCAGGTCGAGCATCGGGTACGGGATCCGGCTCTCCCAGTACGCGAACGCGGCCAGCATCACCAGCGCGAGCGCCGCCGTGGCCAGGACCCGGCCCGACGCCCATCCGTGCTCGGGGCCGGAGATGATCGCGTACACGAGCGCGGTCATGCCGATGGTGGAGAGGAGTGCGCCGAGGAGGTCGGGGCGGTCACCTCGCGGATTTTTCGATTCGGGTACGAGGGCCACCACCGCGGCGAGTGCCAGCGCCGCCACCGGGAGGTTCAGCAGGAAGATCGCGCCCCACCAGAAGTGGTTCAGCATGAAGCCGCCGAGGAGGGGGCCGGCGGCGAAGCCGAGGGCGTTGACGGCGCTCCAGATGCCGATGGCCTTCGGGTGCTCGTCAGGGGTGAAGATCTGCATGGCGACGGCGAGCGTGGTGGTCAGCAGAAGCGCGCCGCCGACGCCCATGCCGGCCCGCGCGGCGATCAACTGGTCGGTGGAGCCGGCGAGTCCGGCCACCAGTGAGCCGATGCCGAACAGGACGAGCCCCGCGATCAGCATCTTCTTGCGGCCGTAGCGGTCGGCCGCGCTGCCCGCCGTGAGCAGCAGCCCGGACTGCACCAGCGAGTAGGCGTTGATCATCCACTGGATGTCGGAGGTGGCGGCGCCCAGTTCCTGGGTGAGGGAGGGGATCGCGACGTTCAGCACGGTGTTGTCGAGCAGCACGGTGAGCTGCGCGAGGCAGATGACGCCGAGGATCAGCCAGCGCTGGGGATGCCCTTGGGAGGTCGACATGCTGTACACCGTAGAATAATTCCTATACGGCGTACAACTCGATAATCCCGCACCTCACGCGCAAAGGGCGGTGGCCCGGAGCGGGATCGCTCCGGGCCACCGCCCCTCACAAGGGACCCTCGGTCAGCTCGTCGGCTGCGTCAGGTCGTAGAAGGTGGCCGAACCGACTGTCACCTTCTTGTAGTTGGCCTCGACCCACGAGGTGATCTGGGAGGAGGTGCCGGTGCTGCTGCCGCCGCCCATGCCGCCGCCGCTGCCGCTCGAGATGAAGTAGTGGATCTTGCCGTCCGTCACGTACTTCTTGAACTGGGCCAGCGTCGGGGACGGATCGGTGCCGTTGAAGCCACCGATCGCCATCACCGGCTCGCCGGTGGCGAGTTGGTAGCTCGCGGAGTTCTGGGCGCCGATGGCCGCGGCCGCCCAGGTGTAGTCCCCCGCGTTCTTCTGCAGCAGCTTCTTGGCCTCGGAGGTGACGGTCGCGCCGTTGAGCAGACCGCCCATGCCACCGCCGCCCATACCGCCGCCTTCGCCACCGCCCATGCCGCCGGGCATACCGCCCTGCTGACCCTGCTGACCCTGCTGGCCGTTCTGGGTGGAGCCGTTGCCCTGCTGGTTCTGGCCGCCACCCGGGAAGCCGCCCATGCCGCCGCCCGTCGGGGGCTGACCCATGCCGCCGCCCTGCTGGGTGTTGCCGCCGCCGGGGAAGCCGCCGCGCATGCCACCGCCACCACCGCCGCCGGGACCGCCGCCCATCATGCCGGCGCCGGACGGACCGGCCGTCACGATGGAACCGGTGTGCCCGGTGTTCACGGTGGACAGCGTGTACGCGGTCGGACCCGCGATCGAGGCCACGAAGCTCAACCCGACCGCCGCGAGGGCGAGCTGTCGGCCCAGCCTGGCCGCGAAGATCAGGCCGAGCGCGCCGACCAGACCGCCGACGAGGACCAGCCACTTCAGCCAGGGCAGGTAGTCGGGAGTGCGGTTGAGGAGGACGTATCCCCAGGCC
Source organism: Streptomyces sp. NPDC048275 (assembly GCF_040652275.1). Taxonomy (NCBI): domain Bacteria; kingdom Bacillati; phylum Actinomycetota; class Actinomycetes; order Kitasatosporales; family Streptomycetaceae; genus Streptomyces; species Streptomyces sp. NPDC048275. The sequence goes on along the minus strand of NZ_JBEZLR010000029.1, from coordinate 61,617 downwards.
GCGGTCGCGGTGACCGCGCCCGCCAGGGTCAGCGAGGCCCAGATCCTGGACCGCTCCTCCCACAGCACCGTCGCGCCCATGCCGACGACGGCCGCGATGTAGGGGGCCAGGGCCACCGTGTAGTACTGGTGGAAGATGCCGGCCATGTAGCTGAAGACGACCATGGTCATCAGCAGCGCCCCACCCCAAGCGAGGAACGAGCCACGTACCAGGTCGGTGCGCTTGGCCTTGCATGTGAGCACGATGCCCGCGACGAACAGGATCAGCGCGGCCGGCAGCAGCCAGGAGATCTGGCTGCCGATCTCGGAGTTGAACATCCGGTTCCAGCCGGTCTCGCCCCACTGTCCGGTGCCCCCGGCGCCGCCACCGCCGCCGACGCTGCCGGTCTCGTCGCCGTTGATACGGCCGAGCCCGTTGTAGCCGAAGGTCAGTTCAAGGAACGAGTTGTTCTGCGAGCCGCCGATGTACGGGCGCGACGACGCGGGCCACAGTTCCACGATCGCGACCCACCAGCCGCCGGAGACGACCATCGCGACCGCCGACAGCCCCAACTGCGCGAACCGCTTCTTCAGCGCCACCGGTGCGCAGACCGCGTACAGCACGGCGAGCGGCGGCAGGATCAGGAAGGCCTGCAGGGTCTTGGCGAGGAAGGCGAAGCCGACCGCGACACCCGCCCAGACCAGCCACTTCGTCCGGCCGTCCTCCAGCCCTCGGATCACGCAGTAGACCGTGACGGTCATCAGCAGCGCGAGCATCGCGTCCGGGTTGTTGAACCGGAACATCAGCGCGGCGACGGGAGTGAGCGCGAGCACCGCACCCGCGATCAGACCGGCCGCGGGGCTGAACCGGCGGCGCACGGCCGCGTACAGGACGCCGACCGTGGCGACGCCCATCAGCACCTCGGGGACGAGGATCGCCCAGGAGCTGAGGCCGAAGATCCGCACCGCCAGGGCCATCGGCCACAGCGAGGCCGGGGGCTTGTCGACGGTGATGGCGTTGGCCGAGTCGAGCGAGCCGAAGAAGAAGGCCTTCCAGCTCTCGCTGCCGGCCTGGACGGCCGCGGAGTAGAAGGAGTTGGCGTAGCCGGAGGCGCTCAGGTTGTAGAGGTAGAGCACACCGGTGACGACGAGCAGGGCGAGGAAGGCGGGGCGCACCCAGCTCGGGTCCTCGGGCCGGCCGCGCCAGACGCGGCGCGCGAAGGGCTGCTTGGGCTCACCGGACTGCGGGGCCGCGGCGGGCGTGGCGGGCTCTTCCAGGGCTCTCGGCGGTCCCACGGAGGGACTCGCGTCCCCGGAGAGACTCGCGCTCCCCTGATAGCTCGTATCGGACTGAGTGGTCATCGTGCGTCCCTCGGGTCGTGATCGTGCGGGCGCACCGCCTGCAGCTGCATGGTTGCGTCCCCCCAGGTGCGGTTCGCGGCATCACTGGCGCGGAACTCGTCGGTGGCGTGCGTGTGGTGGTACGGAGATTGCGTGGCCCCCGGGCGCTGCGGCAGCGGCGGGTGCGGGTGCGGGTGCGGGTGGCCGTGTACCGCCGTCGTGTACGTGGCCGAGGCCGGGTTGTGGGAGGCCGGGTTGTACGAGGCCACCACCGTGGACGGCGTCTCGTCACGTCGGTCCGGGAAGACCCAGGCCCGGAAGAGCAGGAACCGCAGCACGGTCGCCGCGAGGTTGGCGGCGATGAGCACCGCCAGTTCCGTGGAGTGCGAGGGGTCGTCCGTCGCCGCGCTCAGGGCGGCGAGCGAACCGCTGGTGAGGGCGAGACCGATACCGAAGACGACCAGGCCCTGCGCCTGGTGCCGGACGGCACCGCCCCGGCCACGCACCCCGAAGGTCAGCCGCCGGTTGGCCGCGGTGTTGGCGACCGCCGAGACGAGCAGGGCGAGTGCGTTGGCGATCTGCGAGCCCGAGAACGACCGGAAGGCGCTGTAGAGCACCAGGTAGAAGAGGGTGGACAGGGCGCCCACCACACAGAAACCGACGAGCTGGCGGGCCAGTCCCGTGGGTACGTCGGTCAGGTCGCGGTCGCGCGGGTCGTCCCCGAACGGGCGTGCGAGCCGGTCGAGCGGCAGCGACCCGGTGGCGAGGGCACGGCCGACGCGCCACACGCCCTTCAGGTCGTCGGTCGCGGTCTTCACGATGTGCACCGTCGAGTTCGGGTCGTCGACCCAGTCGACCGGCACCTCGTGGATGCGCAGTCCGGCGCGCTCGGCGAGCACCAGCATCTCGGTGTCGAAGAACCAGCCGGTGTCCTCGATCAGCGGCAGCAGCACCTGGGCGACATCACGGCGGATCGCCTTGAAGCCGCACTGCGCGTCAGAGAAGCGGGCCTGCAGCGAGCCGCGCAGGATCAGGTTGTAGGTGCGGCTGATGAACTCCCGCTTGGCACCGCGCACCACGCGCGAGCTGCGGGCCAGCCGCGAGCCGATCGCGAGGTCCGAGTGGCCCGAGATCAGCGGGGCCACCAGCGGGAGGAGGGCGTTGAGGTCGGTGGACAGGTCCACGTCCATATAGGCGAGGATCGGAGCGTCCGAGGCCGACCACACGGTGCGCAGTGCGCGCCCGCGGCCCTTCTGCTCGAGCCGGAAGGACCTGACTTCCGGTATCTCCGACTCCAGCCGTGCGGCCACCTGCGGAGTGGTGTCCGTGGACGCGTTGTCCGCGACCGTGATGCGGAACGCGTACGGGAAGGTGCGCTTGAGATGCTCGTGCAGTCTCACCACACACGGCTGGAGGTCCTTCTCCTCGTTGTAGACGGGGATCACTACGTCCAGGACAGGCGTACCGGCGGACCCGGCCGGGAGGTGCTCCCGCGCCGGCAGGTTGCCGGGAGAAGAGTCGGTTCGCATGGGAACGACTCTGGTCAGACGCCCTGTTGCACCCATGTGGTGGCGCTGTGCTGTGCCTGTGAGTGCAGTTGCGCCTTTGTTTCCACGAACGGATCCACGAACGTTTCGACGGCGAGCGCGGGCAGATGCAGGGTGAACACAGTCCTGCCGGGCATGCTGTCCACGGTGACGGCACCCCCGTGCGCGGCCGCGACGGCCTGCACGATGGCGAGCCCGAGACCGGTCGAGCCGGAGGAACGGGAGCGCGACGAGTCGCCGCGAGCGAAGCGTTCGAAGACGCGCGGGAGCAGGTCGGGCGGAATACCGGGCCCGTCGTCCTGGACGTCCACACACAGCCACGGCCCGTGCCGGTGCACGCGCGCGGTGACGGTCGTACCCGGTGGGGTGTGTGTTCTCGCGTTCGCGAACAGATTGACCATGACCTGCTGCAGCCGCGCCGCGTCCGCCAGTACGAGCGCGGGCTCGTCCGGCAGCTCCAGCCGCCAGTTGTGCTCGCGCCCGGCCGCCCGCGCGTCACTGACGGCGTCGATGACGAGCGGTACGAGGTCGGTCTGGTCGTACTGGAGCGGGCGCCCCGCGTCGAGCCGCGCGAGCAGCAGCAGGTCCTCCACCAGCCCCGTCATCCGGCTGGCCTCGGACTCGATCCGCCCGAGGGCGTGCCGGGTGTCGGGCCCGGTCTCCTCACGTCCGCGTCGCGTCAGCTCGGCGTATCCACGAATGGAGGCAAGAGGCGTACGCAGCTCATGGCTCGCGTCCGCGACGAACTGCCGTACGCGCATCTCGCTCTGCTGGCGCGCGTGCAGGGCGCTGTGGATGTGGTCCAGCATCCGGTTGAGCGCGGCACCGACCTGACCGACCTCGGTGTGCGGGTCGGCCTCGGACTCGGGGACCCGCTCGTAGAGGGTGACCTCGCCGGTGTGGAGGGGGAGTTCGGAGACACGGGTGGCGGTGGAGGCGACCTTGCGCAGGGGGCGCAGGGCGAGGCTGACCAGGACGCTGCCCGCGATACCGGCGGCGATCAGACCGGCGGCCGTGACACTGATCTCGACGAGGATCAGGGTGTTGATGGTGTTGGTGACGGACTCGGTGGGGATCGCGACGTAGTAGGCGCCCCTGCCGCCTTCCTGGTACTTGACGCGGTACTCGCCGAGGCCGGGGAGCTCCACGCTGTGCTCGCCGGTCCTCGAAACGGAGCCGAGCGCCGCCCGTTGGGCTGCGGTGAGGTCCTGGGCGGTCATGCTGTCGAAGCCGCCGGCGCTGGCGGCCTTCTCCTTCTTGATCTTCGCCTCGGTGATCCCGCCGTTCTCCACGACGGCGGCGATCGTGTTGACCTCGTTCGGTCCCCGGGTGAGGAAGATGAAGGGGTCGCTCGTCGCAGAGCTGTCCTCGCCGTTCCCGACGTCCGGCGGACTGTCGGCCGGGCCCTCGTCGTCCGGCTTCTCGGGCCCGCCGGCCGCCCGCATGGCGGTCTCTTTCAGCGTCGTGTCCAGCTGCTTGAACAGGTGCTGCCCCAGCGCGATGGTCGTCACCGTGCCGATCACGGCGCAGACCACGGCGATCAGGGTGACCGCGGAGACGACCAACCGCGTCCGCAGCGTGCGCGGCTGTCGTCCTCGCCCCTGCTTACGCGTTCGTCGTCGCCCGCTCATGACGCCGCGGGCTTGATCAGGTAACCGGCGCCGCGCCGCGTGTGGATCATCGGCTCACGACCCGCGTCGATCTTGCGGCGCAGGTACGAGATGTAGAGCTCGACGACATTGGCCTGGCCGCCGAAGTCGTACGACCACACGCGGTCGAGTATCTGTGCCTTGCTGAGTACACGCCGGGGATTACGCATGAGGAACCGCAGGAGTTCGAACTCCGTCGCGGTGAGGTGGATGTTCGCCCCGCCCCTGGACACCTCGTGGCTGTCCTCGTCGAGGGTGAGATCACCGACGACCAGCACGGAGTCGGAGCGCCGGTCGGCGGCACCGGAACGGCGGATGAGCCCACGCAGCCGGGCCACGACCTCTTCGAGGCTGAACGGCTTGGTGACGTAGTCGTCGCCGCCGGCCGTCAGACCCGCGATGCGGTCCTCGACGGCGTCCTTGGCCGTGAGGAAGAGGACGGGAACGTCCGGCAGCTCGCGGCGCAGACGCCCCAGGACCGTGAGGCCGTCCATGTCGGGCAGCATCATGTCGAGCACCACGGCGTCGGGCCGGAACTCGCGGGCGGTCTGCACCGCACCGGTCCCGTCACCCGCGCTGCGGATCTGCCAGCCCTCATAGCGAAGGGCCATGGACAGCAGCTCGGTGATCGACAACTCGTCGTCCACCACCAGCACGCGGACGGGGCTCCCGTCCGGCCTCAGCAGTTCGGTGCGCCCCTGGGGCGAGGTCGTGGTCATAGCGGACACCTTGGCGGGGCCCTCTGAGAGCATGCTTTCGGGAACCTGTGATTTTCCTGAGAAACCCACAGGTGCCTCTCAGGGAACTCCTGGGAAGATCACGAGGTTCCCCGGGGGCTCTCACTCAGGAAGCGATCTTGAAGAGGTGTGCGCCGTTCTCGTAGCAGACCGCCCGGAGCCAGTCGTCGCCCAGCCCGAGCCGTTCCAGGGCGCGCAACTGGTGGACGTACGGATACGGGATGTTCGGGAAGTCGGTGCCCAGCAGGATCCGGTCACCGAGGTCGGCGAGCCGGGGGAGCGCCACTCGCGGGAACGGCGCGAACCGCTCGCTGAAGTCCGTGAACGCCATCGTCGTGTCGAGCCGCACTTCCCCGTACCGCTCCGCGAGCCCGAGGAAGTCCTCGTACTCGGGCATTCCCAGGTGCGCGACGATCAGCCGCAGCCGGGGATGCCTGGCCAGGACGCGGGCGACCGGCTCGGGCCCGGTGTGCTTGCCGGGCGCGGGACCGGACCCGCAGTGCATCACGACGGGAATCCCGGCCTCGGCGAGCAGCCCCCAGGCGGAGTCGAGGAGTTGATCAGCCGGGTCGTACGCCCCCACCTGTACGTGTGCCTTGAAGACGCGGGCCCCGCGCTCCACCGCCTCCCCCACATACCCCTCGACGCCCGGTTCGGGAAAGAGCGTGGCGGTGTGCAGACAGTCGGGGGTCCGGCGGGCGAAGTCGACGGCCCAGGAGTTGAGCCACGACGCCATGCCGGCCTTGTGCGGATAGAGCATCGCAGTGAAGGCCCGTACCCCGAACTCCCTTATCACCGCTAGCCGTTCGGCCTCGTCCGCGCGGTAGGTGATGGGCCACTCGACACCGCCGGTCAACGGCCCGAGCCCGTCGAAGTAGTGCCACACCTTGCGCAGGACACGCTCGGGCATGAAGTGGGTATGGACGTCGACGAGACCGGGAAGCCCCAGACGCGTCCAGAACAGGCGCACGTCCTCCCCTTCAGCCGCGTGTACGTCCCTCGCGCGCACAGCCATGTGTGCGTCAGTCTCGTTCACGCTTGAACCCTTGGCTGCGCTCGACCTTGGCGACATGCAGGGTGTAGCGCTCGTACCACTCGGCGCGGCCGCGCTGCTGCGCCGCGCGGTGCTCGACGTTGTCGCGCCACTCCTTGAGCGCGTCCGCGTCCCGGAAGTATCCGACCGTGATGGACAGCCCGCCCGGCGTGTGCGCTTGATCCATGCCGAGGTAGCCGGGGATGTCCTGCACGAGCTCCTCCATACGCTCGGCGGTTTCGCCGTACCCGTTGCCTTCTCCGTCATCGTCGGTCCAGATGGAGGTGAATACGGCAGCGTAGTAAGGGGGTTCGTGGGCCGGGACAGGTTCAATGGGGTGATGGCTCATGTCCGTCACTCTCGGGTCGGCGGCGCCGTGCGGTCCAGCATCTTTCCGAACGGGATCCAAAAGGGATCGAGTTCTTGACCATCCCCCTTTCGCCTGGCGACTGAAACCCCGTCGGCCGCGAGCCGCGAGCCGCCAGCCGTCAGCCGTCAGCCGTCAGCCGTCAGAAGAGTCCGTCCTGCGTGCCGCCCATCCCCGCACCCCCGATCCCCCCACCTCCGAACTCCCTGACCGGCACGGTCACTTCGCGCTGATCCACGGCAGTCAACTCCCACCCGGTCATGAGCCGCGTATCGAGAACGACCACCCCACGCCCGGTCGCCAGATGCAGATCGGGCCCGGCGGCGGCAACCAGCTCACCGCTCACCTCACCACCCCCGACCAGCTCGCTCACGAAGCCGACGGCGGCCGGAAGACCCCGCAGCCCGAACACCCCGAAGTGATCGACGGCCTGGAACGGCGCGCGCTCCAGGGACTCGGGCCAGCCGTCGAGCAGCCCCACGCGAGCGTGCAGCTCCCGAATCTCGGCGACCCGCTCTTCCGCCCCCGGCAACCTCGCCCGCACCGCCCGCTTGTCGGCGTACGGAATCCGGTCCGGCACCTTGAGCGCGGCCCGCAGCAACTCCTCGGCCCGCCGGGCGGCCATCAAGGGCCCCTGCCCCAGCCAGCTGAAGGTGACGGCACCCTGCTCCAACAGCCGCGCGGACCCTCTGTCGACCCCGGTGATCCCGACCTTCACCATCCCGGGCCCGAACCACGCGAGATACACGCGGTACGGTCGCGGATCGTCGGCCATCGTGTCGGCGGCGACGGAGTGCGCCCGGTCCAACCGCGCGCACTCCTCGCACCGGGCCCCCGTGCTCCGCCCCGAGACGCCCGCCCGCACGGGGCACGCGTTACCCCGTGCCCCCACACACGTCCGTACGCCCCCGTCCACCACCCCAAAGGCCACCCGCTTCCCCCAGGACAGCGCACTGCCCCGCGCACCGCTCCAACGCAACACCGGGCCGTCCGCCGACCACCGCAGCCCCGAACATCTCCACGCCTGTGCCATCACTCAAAAGCGTAGAGGCTGCCACTGACAACGGCGGCGGACGACCGGACCCGCCGCCACCACTGCCACTGCCGTCGTCAGACAACGGGCTCCGTCGCCTGCTCACCCCGCACGACGACGTCGGTCACGACCGCGGACCGTCCTCCCCGCCCTGCCAGCCGGCATCCCACGCACCCCGGATGCCCCTGCCGCGCGCCGAGATCCCTGACCCGCCACCCCCACTCCGCGACGGGCCGACGCCCGGGCGGCTTGCCCCACCCCGCGAGATGGAGCACCCAGGTGACCACCACCCCGATCACCACGACCGCCAGCCCGCCCCACACCCCCAGGGCGTCCCCCACGCACAGCCCCACTCCGCTCCACGCCGCCCCCACGCTGACGATCCCGAACCCGGCCCACCCGGCGAGGGTGTGCCCTTCGTCGTGCTGATGTGCGCTCACGTATCTGCCTCCCTGAAAACGAGACGACCGAGACCACCAAGATGAACCAGAGGAACGGAACAGAACAGAAGGCAACGGAAAAGCCCCGCCCCGATAATCGGAACGGGGCTCTTGCCTGTGCGCACTCGGCGCCTGGGTGCGCGGGCGTGCGCACGTCATGCCAGGTCCTTCAGGCCCAGGCGGTGCCCAGAGTCAGCTTCGCGACGCCGGTGATGCCGTCCACGGGTCTGTCGACGGACTCGTCGGTGGTGTCGTAGTCGAACTCTTTGTACGCAGGGCCGCCGAAGTGCGGGCACGCCATGGGCGTCCCTCGGAGTTCCTCTCCGGAGGCGGTCTGCCATCTGATCCACCAGATCACACAGCCGCCGTCCGGGGTCCCCCAACCTCCGCCCGGAAGCAGGTCCTCGACCCAACCGGTCACCCGTGCCTGCCCGTTCTCGATGCAGACTCTGATCTCGCCCTTACCGTAGGTATGCGTCTGACTGTCGGTGACGCATAAGGGCGCCGCAGCCGCGGTCTGTGCGGCTGAGGAGGCGGAGGCGGTCGGTATCGCGAGCAGGCCGGCGGTTCCCAGTACTCCTACGACCGCTGTGGTGCGCATGAAACGGCGCATGGCTATTTCCGTTCCTGTCGATGTGTGATCGGTCTACTCAGTGACTTGATCGGTCTTCAGCACGTCATCGAACGTCTCGCGGACCCCGTGCGCGAGGAACCTACGGTGCGCGGAAGCCGTCGCGACCCGGAAATGGCTCCAGGCCGTCCTGACGCCACTGTCTTCATCTCGCCCGTGCAACTTCGGACAGGCGCGCTTCACGTCCCCGTAGAACGCGCTGCCGTGGCGGCCCCTGTGGCATCCAACCGGCCCACCGCCGTGCGCCACCGTACAGATCGCGTCATACACGGAGTAGATCGAAAACAGGCCTTCCCTGGCCGGTGGACTCCCCGGCTGCTGGGCACTCGGGGCAGGATTCGAACCTGCAACCTTCTGATCCGTAGGATCGGGCAAGACGCCGAGCGGAAGGCTGGCGGCCTCTGATTTCGATCGTCCAGGTCAGCCATGATGCGCGTCCGTGTGCCGTCGTTGCCGTCAGGACTGCCGTCAGGACTGCCAGTCAAATCTGGACTATGGCGCCACCGCCGAGTGTCCGCGCCCGTCCGAGTCCGCGAAGCGTCGTTCAGCTTTTGCAGCAGAATCTGACGCGCACTCGGGAGCGACTTCGTCGCCCGCCACTGAGGGTGACGGCTGCGGGCGTCAGTAACCGGTGCCGCGCTTGATCTGGGCCCGCTCGACCTCGGTGGTCCCACCCTTGTGGTCCAAGGTGGCGCAGGCGTCGGCGATGTCCTGGGTCAGGCGCTCGATCTGCTCGCGGCTCAGGGTCTCCTTGACCAGGGCACGCAGGATCTTCACCCGCTCCGCGTTGGGCGGGAGCGTGTACGCCGGCACCATCCAGCCTCGCTCGGCCGAGAGCTGCCAGGCGATGTCGGACTCGTCGTAGGCGTGCTTGCCTGCGAGGCGGAAGGCGACCAGCGGCAGCTGCTCGAGGTCGCTGCCGATCACTTCGAAGCGGCCGCTGCTACGCAGGTTGTCCGCCAACGCGTGGGCGTTCTTCTGCATCGTCTCCATGACGTAGGTGTAGCCCTCACGACCCAGCCGCACGAAGTTGTAGTACTGGGCGAGCACCATCGACGCGCCGGTCGAGAAGTTCAGCGTGAACGTCGCGTCGGTCTTGCCGAGGTAGTTCTCGTAGAACACGAGGTCCTTGGCCAGGTCGGACTCCTCGCGGAAGACCAGCCAGCCGATGCCGGGGTAGACCAGGCCGTACTTGTGTCCCGATACGTTGATCGAGCGGACCTGCTCGAGCCGGAAGTCCCATTTCGAGTCCGGATAGAGGAAGGGCCACACGAAGCCGCCGCTGGCGCCGTCGACGTGGATGGGGATGTCGAGGTCCCGCTCCTTGCGGACGTCCCGCAGGAGCTTGTCGATCCCGACGACGTCGTCCTTGTGGCCGGTGAACGTGGTGCCTACGACGGCGACGACACCGATCGTGTTCTCGTCGATGTGGGGCTCCACGTCCTCCGGGCCGATCGTGTACTTGTCCTCGGCAAGCGGCACGATCCGCGGCTCGACGTCGAAGTAGCGGCAGAACTTCTCCCACACGACGTGGACGTCGCCGCCGAAGACCAGGTTGGGCCGGTCGACCGAAAGGTTGGCCGCCTGGCGGCGCTCCCGCCACTTCCACTTCAGCGACAGCGCGCCAAGCATGATCGCCTCGGACGAGCCCTGGGTCCGACATCCGGCGGTCTTGCCCGGTGCGTGAAAGAGGTCGGCGAGCATGCGCACGCAGCGCTGCTCGATCTCGGCGGAGATGGGATACTCCGCGTGGTCGATGAAGTTGCGGTGGAGGTTCTCGGCGATGATCCGTTGCGCCTCCGGCTCCATCCAGGTGGTGACGAACGTGGCGAGGTTGCGCTGCGGGTCGCCCTCCATGACGAGGTCCTCATCCAGCAGCCTCATGGTGTCCGTCGCGGTCATGCCCTCCTCGGGGAAGGTCTCCGAGGGAGCGGGCTCGGTCAGGAAGCGGTTTCCGAACAGGGCCGCGACGTCTCTCTTGGTCATGCCGACGATTCAACCGTTTCCCGAGCGGGAGCCATGCTCAGGACCTCGGGTCGGGCTTGGGATTCACGAGAACAGCGCACGGGCCTGTCCACAGACTGCCCGACGCGCCGGAAGCTCAGGGGCCATGATCACTCGCGCCGAAGCAGCTGCAGCCCGAAGCCGCTCCGCCGACCTTCTCTCTTGCACGTCTGTGATCGGACCACACCGCCACGCGTGGGTAAGCCCGTCAGGGGGTGAGGATGCCGATGCCGTCACCGAGCAGTTTCAACCCGAGAACGAAGAACAGGACAGCCATCACGGCGACGTTGTGCTGCGCGGCCCAGTCTTTCCAGTTGCCGAGCGTGGTCTTCGCTCGCTCTCCTCCGAGCATGAAGACTCCCAGTGGGGCCAGCAGGCCGAGCGTGGCGATCAGAACGAAGATTGCCAGCGATGCGATCTGCTGCCCGACCGGCAGTCCGGCTGAACCGATGGAGGCGGCCGCGGCGATGGTCAGCGGGGCGTTCTTGGCGTTGAGCGCGGCCAGGGCCAGTCCGAGTCCGAAGACCTTGACCGGCGTGAGGCGGTCGATCGCACCCATCCACTTCGGCAGCTGGGCTTGCGAGGGATCCTTTGGGCGCCGGTGCCATTGCCGGGCGCCGAAGAGGACGAGGAGCACGCCCAGAGCGAGCTTGAGAACTCCCACCCAGGTGGCCGGTTGATTGTGGGAGGAGGCACCTGCGGGGGAAGCGATTGCCAGCATCACCGCGCCCAGTGCCGAGAGTCCCAGGATCCAGCCGACGGTGAAGAGGGGTCCGTTGAGACGTCCCCGAGGCGTCGCGAGTATGAGGATGATGGCGATGATCGGGAGCGGGCTGATCGCGACAGCGGCCGCAAGACCCAGCACGTCACCGAGAACTGCGCCCATGGTTGCCTCCAGGTGGGGATCAGGGTGGCGATCCAGTTGAGCAACGCTTGGTGGGTGCCCGACGGCCTGCACGGGCAGCCGTGGGACTGTCGTGGACGTACCCAGGGTCTGCAGACGGCCCCTCGCCGTGGGTCGCGGCGTCTCCGGAAGCGGCCGTTCCAAACGGCGAACTCCTCGGCGGTCAGGACCTGTCCGGCACCATTCCCAGACGTTTCAGACTGCTGAGCGCCTCGTCGCTCCAACCCGTTTATGGTGCAGCGGGGACGGCGCCTGGGCGGAGCGACGGGTTGTTGCGCGGTCGGCTGCGCCGCTGTCTTTCACGGACACGCGGAAGCGGCTGCCCGAGAACAGAACGACTACGTACTCGGCACGTCCCCATTTCATCTTCCTGCGCCTTTCCGGATCTGTCCTCGGGAGCCCCTCAGGACGCGGGGGCCTTGGCCTTGGCCTGCTGGACACCCGCATCGCTGCCTTCCTGGGCACCCGAGGCGGCTTTCTTGCTCGGCATCGTGACGGACGAGGCACGTCCCTACGGCCTGTCGGGCACGGACCGTAGCCGGTCAACGGCAGCACGCCTCGCCGGGCGCCGCCGCTCCCCCGCGGCTCCGGCGCCACGTCGATGGAACATGGCATGTTGCAGGGTCGGTCTCACGATGGGGACTCCTCGACAACGGGCGCGGCACTCAGGACGTGCCACGGACGTCGGTTGGTGTTCAGGCCCCTGCCGGGACCGCCCGACGATCAAGCCACACGCACCCTGCGCGGCCGTATAGACACACCGTCATACCGCCCGCGATCCACCGACCAGACGCTGCCCGACCCCGAACTCGGTCCTGTGATCCGTTGTCACCGGCGGACGTTCGCCGGTTCCTCACGGAGTTCAAGGCCTCATGCCTGTGCTGCCTCCGTGGTGCGGACAAGGAGCGTCCGGAGGGCAAGCGGTCCTGCTGCGCGGTGGGCCGCTGCTGCAAGCGTGGTCCGTCGGCCCGAACCGTCCAGTACATCCACGCCGTCCTGCGGTCCGCCCTACAGCAGGCGATGCGCGAGGAACTGATCGCGCGAAACGTCGCGCGGATCGTGGAGACCCCCACCGTCACCCCCAAGGAGGTGCGTCCGCTGGACGCCACGGAAGTCAGGCTGTTGCTCAAGACCGCCAAGTCCCACCGCCTGTACACCCTGTGGTTGTTGCTCGTGTCGACCGGTCTGCGCCGTGGCGAGGCGCTCGGACTCACCTGGGCGGACATCGATCTCGCGGGCGGGCAGCTCAGGGTCCGTCGGAACGTGCAGCGCATTCGGCGTGAGCTGATCTTCGGCACGCCCAAGACCATGCGGTCCGTCCGTACGGTGTCCCTGCCGAAGCACTGCGTGCGGGCGCTCACGCAGCACCGTGAGCGGCAGGAACGGGAGCGCAAGGTGGCGGGCAAGAAGTGGCAGCCCGTGCCGGGGCACCCCGCCGGGCTGTTTTCACCACGGTGACCGGGCGCGTCACGGACCCGCGCAGCCTGAACCAGATGCTCACGATCCTGTGCCGGGACACGAACGTGCGGCGCGTGCGAGTACACGACCTGCGCCACACCCGCGCTTCGCTTCTCCTTGCGCAGGGGGTCGATGCCCGGACAATCATGGAAACGCTCGGGCACAGCACGATCACCATGACGCTCGACACCTACGCGCACGTGATGGGGACGACGCTGCGGGCCGCCGCAAATCGCATGGACGATGCCCTGCGGATCGACGACCCCGACGAAGAATCGGAGGGCGAGACTGCGCCGAATGCCGACGACTGAACACCCTTCCGAGGGCGTTGATGTCACCGGCTGATGTCAAAGGCCCCTCGGGATGATCCCAAGGGGCCTTTGACATGTGTGCACTCGGCAGGATTCGAACCTGCAACCTTCTGATCCGTAGTCAGATGCTCTATCCGTTAAGCTACGAGTGCTTGTTTTGTTTTTTTCCTGCTTCGTCCCGCTTCCCGGGCTTTCGGCCCGCTCGCGGCGACAGGAAGAACATTACATGACTGCCGCCGCCATGTGAAATCCGTTAGCCGCACCCGTTGTGAGCTGGGCAAACGCTCCTCAGCAGGGGGTAACGCCGAAGCCCCGGTCCAGGTGGACCGGGGCTTCGGATCTTGTGGCGGAGGCGGAGGGATTTGAACCCTCGATGGGCTTTAAGGCCCAAACCGCATTAGCAGTGCGGCGCCATAGACCGGACTAGGCGACGCCTCCAGCACAACCGCCCGCGCGAGCGCGAGTGGTTCGTGCAGATGATGACACAGCCGAGCGGGCTGTCACCAATCGGCTCCTACGGTACTAGGCAGGCGGGCCGCAGGGCAAAGCCGTAAGAGCCGTGGTGGTCCGCGCAACCGCGCGGCACGCGTGGCGTTAGTCAGGTCATGTTCCGTAGTCAGGGTCAGGTCATGATCCGTCGTCTCGTCCTCGCCGTCACCGCGTCCGCCGCCGCGGTGACGGCCGTGCCCGCCATGCCCGTCGCCGCGTATGCGTACGCGGAATCCGCCCCACCGCTGACCCCGGCCCAGGCGGAGGCGCCTCCGCCGGTCCGTGCCGACGACGCGAGGGACCGGCTGACCGTGACCTTCCGCGACGCGGGAGGCGGTGCGTATAGGACGGACGGGGCGGACGGCACGGACGAAGCGGACGGGACGTACGAGCTGCGGTGTCATCCCGTCGGCGGCAGCCACCCCGGCGCGGCCGAGGCCTGCGCGAAGCTGGACCGGAGGACGACCTGGGGCAAGGATCCCTTCGCTCCGGTGGCGCCCGGCACGATGTGCACGATGAGGTACGGCGGTCCGGCCACCGCGCATGTCACCGGGACCTGGGGCGGGCGACCCGTCGACGCGTGGTTCGACCGGGCCGACGGGTGTCAGATCGCGCGCTGGGACGCCTTGGTGCCTCTGCTGCCGGACACCCGTTCATAGGCGGCGCACGGCTGCTCGGTCACGGTGGTGTCATGGATCCGTGGAGGGAGCCATGAGGAAGCGAAGAGAGATCGACGAGGTCGAAATGCGCGGTCACAGCTTCTGCGTCTCTTCTGCTTGCGACCTCCCTCTCATCCGGCGCCGCCGGCGCAGCCTCTGCCCGTAGACTCCCTCGCGTGACACGCTGCGGGACGGTTGGCAAGATGGCCCTCGCGGTCGGCAAGGTGCGGTAACAGGGAGGAAGCGTCTCGTGAGCAGCAGGCCATCCCGAGGCGCTGCTCGCCTCGCAGCCATACTGGACGCGCTGCCCGACGCGTTGGTGCTGGTCAACGCCAATGGGACCGTCGTCAACGCCAACAGCATCGCCCTGGAGGCCTTCGAGGCCCCGGGCACGGCTCTGGTGGGCCGGGGGCTGCTCGATCTGCTGCCGCAGTTCGACTCACGGCTGATCCCGGGTTCGATGCGGCGGCCCGAGACCATCGACCAGAGCGGGCGGACCAAGCCGACCCGGATGATCGCGCGCCGGACCGACGGCAGCGAGTTCCCGGTCGAAGTCACCAGCGCGAATCTGGAGAACGGCCAGCAGGCCTACGACAGCTACGGCCCGACCCCTGACGAGCTGCTCATGCTCGTCGTACGCGATCTGTCCGGCACCGTCGACACCGAGGCCGAACTCGCGCGTTCGCAGCGCCAGACCGAGATGATCCTGCGGGCCGCGGCCGAGGGTGTCGTCGGGACGGACACCGACGGGCGGGTCGTCCTCGTCAATCCGGCCGCCGCTCAGATACTCGGCTATCGGGCCAGCGATCTCGGCGGCCAGGAGCTGCACGCCCTCATCCTTCACTCGCGCGCGGACGGCGAGCCCTTCGCGTACGAGGAGTCGCCACTCGCCGACACCCTGCGCTCCGGGCGCAAGCACCGGGTGCGCGGGCAGGTGCTGTGGTCCAAGGCCGGGGACCAGGTGCCGGTCGACCTGACGACCGCGCCGGTCCGGGACGGGGATCAGCTCGTCGGCGCCGTCATGACCTTCACCGACCGACGGCCGTACGACACCCTCGCGGAGGAGAAGGACGCCGAGGCGACGCGGCACGCGGAGGAGCTCGCTCGGATCGCGGACGAGCACGCGGCTGAGCTCGAGGCGCTGCGTGAGACGCATGCGGCCGAGCTGGCCGAGGTGGGCGAGCGGCACGAGGAGGAACTCGCCGCGGGCGACGAGCGGTACGCGGCACTCGGCGAGCGCGAGAAGGACCGGTACGAGGCGCTGACCGCCCGGCACGAACAGCTCCTCGCCGTGCTCGGGCAGTCCCTGCGCGGACCGCTCGACCAATTGCGCGGCGAACTGTCGAAGCTCGCCGCCGACGACGCCGGACAGCTGTGGCCCGAGGCCAACCAGGTACTGCACCACCTCGCGGCGGGCTATTCGCGGATCACCACTCTGGTCGACAACGTGCTCGGCTATCAGCGGCTGGACGCGGGGGCCGAGGACATCGTCCGTACGAAGGTCATGCTCGACGCGGTCGTCGCGGCCGGTGTCGACGGGGCCGTCGAACTGATCGGGCCCGGGCGCGTGCAGTTCGCCGTGCACGCGCCGCCCATCGAGGCCGAGGTCGACCCGCAGCGGCTCGCCACCGCGCTCGCGCATCTCGTCGCGGACGTGGCGGGCGTCGACGCGACCGGCAACGCGCCGGTGTCCGCCGGCGGCTACATGGACAACACCGTCGTCGTGGCGGCGGCGCAGCGCGGCGAGGTCGTACGGATCGAGGTGCGCGGGCCGTACACCGGGGGAGACCCGGTGCACGAGCCGATCGTGCGCGGGATCGTGCGCGCCCACGGCGGAGTGCTGCAGACGCACGAGGTACCGGGGATGAGCGGCAGCGCGTTCGTGCTCGAAGTGCCGATCGGGGGCGGAGCCGGGGCGGTCGCGCCGTCCGTGGAGGCCCAGGTCCAGCCCCAGATCGAGCCCCAGGTTCATGGCTCGACCGGTGCCGAGGTCGCTCTGCCCGAGCAGGCCTCGCAGCAGGGCGGTGGCAGGCGCCGGGCCCGGCGGTCCTCCGTGGACGCCTTCCTGGAGAGCGAGGTCGCCACGGAGCCGCCGACGGCCTCCGATGCCGGTGCGGCCGCTCCCACCGGGCGGCGCCGGCGTCGTATGGCCGCGGAGCAGGAGACCGGCGCGGAGTCGGTGACAGCGGATCCGGCAGGTCCAGCAGATCCGGCAGTTCCGGCGGCTTCGGCGGCTTCGGCGGTCGCGATTCCGGCGCAGGGGTCGGGGGGCGACGGCTCCGGTGGTACCGGGCGCCGACGCGGACGGCCGAGTCCGGCCGAGGGCGCCGGCGACGGTGTCTCCGAAGGCGCGGTCGTCATGGCGGCCGAGCACGCGGCGGGAACCGCGGCCGTGGGTACGGGGCTGGGCGGGACGGTGCCTCCGCAGGGGGTGCCCGTGCCCGCCGGGCGGCGCACGCGGCCGGACGGCGAACAGCATGCGCTGCCGCCCGCGTTGCCCGCTGCTCCCAGCGCGCCGAATGCTCAGCCGAATTCTCAGGGGGGACCGGAGGCCGGTGTCTCCGCCGAAGGCGCCGGTGCGCAGCCGAACGGGCGGCGTCGGCGTGCGCTGGCCGCGGCGGCCGACCGCGCTGCGGCGCCGCAGGACGGGGGCGCCCGCCCGGTGTTCGCCCTTCCGCCCGCGGAGGCGGACCGCTCACCCGAGTACGTCCAGGCCCATCAGCAGGCCCAAAGGGCCCAGCAGCAGGCTCTTGCGCAGACGGGCGACGCCATCGGCACCGGCGCCGGCCACGAGCAGAGTGACGATGGCCGTCACGACGCGATGCCGCACGACCAGGCCGACGACCACACCCCGCCCCAGCCGCACCCCGTTTCCAACCCGACGGGCCGACGCCGCGCACGCCAGGCTCCGACCGTGGCTCCGGTGCAGTCGGATGCGGTGGGGACCTCTCCGCAACGCGTCCCGGCGCAAGGCGTCCCGGCGCAGGCTGTGCCGTCACAGGGTGTCCCGGCTCAGCCGGCCCCGGTGCCGGGAGTCCCCGCACCGGCCGCCGCCGCACAGACCCCGGCCCCGGCTGCCCAGCCCTGGCCCACCCCGGGCGCCGACAACACCTCCGGCGCCGGGACCCCCGTACAGCCGGGAGCCCCCGTACAGTCGGCCGCACAGCCCGGCGTGCCCATGCAGCCCGTGCCCCCCGCCCCGGCGGCCACCCCACAGCCTCAGACGCCCGCCCCCGCCGCGCCCCTCCCCCCGGAGCAGCCCACGCCGCCGCAGCCGCAGCGGGCCGCTCAGCCGCTGCCCGCGGAGGCCGCCGCGCCGGTCGATCCCAACTCGACGCAGGGACGTGCGATCAGCGTGCGGACGCTCGGGCAGGGCGTCCCGTTCAGCCGGCAGCCCGCGCCGAACCAGGGACAGGCACAGGCCGCCACGCCCCTTCCGCATCAGACCAACGGCTCCGGCCGCCGCCGCAAGCTCGGCACTCCCCCCGAGCCCGCCGCCGAGCGCCCGGAGACCGCGGCCCGTCCGCATCCGCCGGCCGGGCAGGCACCCGGGCCCAGGCTGCCCGGAGCCACCGAGGGCGCCGGACGGTCGTACGCCATAGGAGCCCCGGACAAGAACGCCGACGAAGGTCCCGAGCCGCTGGACGGTCCCGGCGGCGCGGTCGAGGTCGCCGATCAGCCGCAGCCGCGGCCCCTGGACGACGAGTTGCCGCCGGAACCGCTGGACAACCCGCGCCGCCTGCTCGTGTGGCCCGCGCCGGATGTGACGACCCAGCAGGCGCTGAGCGACCGCGGCTACCGGCCCGTCATCGTGAACTCGCGCGAGGAGGTGAACGCGCAGATCGCCGCGTTCCCGGCCGCGCTGTTCGTGGACCCGCTGACCGGTCCGATCACGCGTACGGCACTCCAGTCGCTGCGGCAGGCCGCTGTCGCCGCCGAGGTGCCGGTGCTGGTGACGGCGGGACTGGGGCAGGCGACGCGCGAGGCGGCGTACGGCGCCGATCCCGCCGTACTCCTGAAGGCGCTGGCGCCGCGGGACTCCGAGCAGCACCCGCCGCGCGTACTGCTCATCGAGGAGCACGCGGAGATCGCGCTGGCGCTGACCTCGACGCTGGAACGGCGCGGGATGCAGGTCGCGCGGGCGTCGACGGACGCGGACGCCGTGACGCTGGCCTCGCAGATGCGGCCGAACCTGGTCGTGATGGATCTGCTGCAGGTACAGCGTCGTCGTTCCGGGATCGTCGACTGGCTGCGGGCGAACGGGCAGTTGAACCGCACCCCGCTCGTCGTCTACACCGCCGCCGTCGACCGGGCCGAACTGCCGCGGCTCGCCGCGGGCGAGACGGTCCTGTTCCTCGCCGAGCGCTCGACGAGCGGCGAGGTGCAGGAGCGGATCGTCGATCTGCTCGCACGAATCGGTACGAACTGAGCGCGCTCACCGGGCGGTGAGCCGTCGTGCCACCGCCCGTACACGCTCGACCGGGTGACCGTTTCGATACGTCGATGAGCTGCGCGTACGCCGGTGCGCTGTCCGTACGTCGGGCGGGAGCCGTGGGGCGGGCGCCCCCGCCCGGCGTACGGGGGCGTGTCAGAGCTTCGTCACGTCCAGCTCGCCCTCGGCGTACTTCCGGCGCAGTACCTTTTTGTCGAACTTGCCGACGCTTGTCTTCGGGACCGACTCGATGATCGTCCAGCGCTCGGGAAGCTGCCACTTGGCGATCTTGGCCTCCTCGGCGAGGAAGGCACGCAGCGACGCGAAGTCGGCGGTGGCGCCCTGCCTGAGGACAACGGTGGCGAGGGGTCGCTCGCCCCACCTGTCGTCGGGGACGGCGACGACGGCGGCCTCGGCGACCTCCGGGTGGGACATGAGGGCGTTCTCCAGGTCGACGGACGAGATCCACTCGCCGCCGGACTTGATGACGTCCTTGGCACGGTCGGTGAGGGTCAGGAAGCCGTCGGGGCTGATCGTGCCGACGTCACCGGTCTTGAGCCAGCCGTCCTCGCTGAACTTGTCGGCGGGACGGAGGACTTCGGCACCCTGGCCGCCGTAGTACGCGCCTGCGATCCACGGGCCGCGCACCTCCAGCTCGCCCGCGGACTCGCCGTCCCAGGGGAGCCGCTCGCCGCCGGGGCCGGTGAGGCGGGCCTCGACGCCGGCCGGGAAACGGCCCTGGGTGAGGCGGTACGCGAACAGCTCGTCCGGGTCCACGACACCGGCCGGCGGCCGGGCGATCGTGCCGAGCGGCGAGGTCTCCGTCATGCCCCAGGCGTGGCAGACCCGCATGCCCAGCTTGTCGAAGGCGGCCATGAGCGAGGGCGGGCAGGCCGAGCCGCCGATGGTGACCTGGGTGAGGGAGGAGACGTCCCGGGGCTTGGCGTGCAGCTCACCGAGCAGGCCCTGCCAGATGGTGGGAACGGCCGCGGCGTGGGTCGGCCGCTCGGTCTCGATCATCTCGGCGAGCGGCGCGGGCTGGAGGAAACGGTCCGGCATGAGCATGTTGACGCCGGTCATGAACGTGGCGTGCGGCAGGCCCCAGGCGTTGACATGGAACTGCGGGACCACGACCAGCGAGGTGTCCTGGTCGGTGAGCCCCATCGACTGCGCCATGTTGACCTGCATGGAGTGCAGGTAGATCGAACGGTGGGAGTAGAGGACACCCTTGGGGTCGCCGGTCGTGCCGGAGGTGTAACACATGGCCGCGGCGGCGCGCTCGTCCAGCTCCGGCCAGTCGTACGTCGTCGGCTTGCCCGCGATCAGCTCCTCGTACTCGTGCACCCGCACGCTCGCTCCGGCGAGCAGCGAACGATCACCGGGCCCCGAGACGATCACGTGCTCGACCGTCGGCAGATGGGGGAGCAGCGGCGCCAGCAGCGGAAGCAGCGAGCCATTGGCGATGATCACGCGGTCGGCGGCATGGCCGACGATGAAGACGAGCTGCTCCGCGGGCAGGCGGAGGTTGAGCGTGTGCAACACCGCGCCCATGGAGGGGATCGCGTAGTACGCCTCCACATGCTCGGCGTTGTTCCACATCAGCGTCGCCACGCGGTCGTCGCCCTCGACCCCGAGGTCCTCGCGCAGGGCGTGCGCCAGCTGGGCCGCCCGGGCTCCGATCTCGGCGTAGGAGCGGCGCTGCGGCTCTCCCTCACCCGTCCAGGTGATCACCTGTGATGTGCCGTGGATGACCGACCCGTGGGTCAGGATCCTCGAGATCAGCAGCGGTACGTCCTGCATCGTGCTCAGCACGGTGTCCTCCCGGGGCGACATTGCCTACGAGGCGGTAAGGGTTGCGCTGATTCTGCGCACATACCGTTCGGTATGTCACTAGTTCCGGGTGATCGATCAGCTCACAGGGCCCAGCGGGGGGCACCACACAGGCTCAGGGGCACCTCGCAGGCTTGAGTAGAGGTCACAGGGCAGGCTCAGGGAGAGGTCACCGCGCAGGCTCGAACGGAGGTCACCGGACAGGCTCCAGCTCAGGGTCCTCGCGCAACTTGCTCAGCGCCCGCGACACCGCCGACTTGACCGTCCCGATGGAGACACCGAGCACCTCCGCCGTCTGCGCCTCGCTCAGGTCCTCGTAGTACCGCAGTACGACCATCGCCCGCTGTCGCGCCGGCAGCTTCATGATCGCGCGCCACATCGCGTCGTGCAGCGCCTGCTGCTCGGCCGGGTCCCCGGCGGGCATCCCCTCCGGCTCCGGCATTTCGTCGCACGCGAACTCGTCGACCTTGCGCTTGCGCCACTGCGACGTCCGGGTGTTCAGCAGCGCACGCCGTACATAGCCGTCGAGCGCCCTGTGGTCCTCGATCCGCTCCCACGCGACATACGTCTTGGCCAGCGCGGTCTGCAGCAGGTCCTCCGCGTCGCTCGGGTTCGCGGTCAGCGACCGGGCGGTACGCAGCAGCACCGGCTGACGGGCCTTCATGTACGACGAGAACGACGGGTATGCCGCGTACGGAAGGGTCCGCGTCGCGACGTTCGCAGCGCTGGTGCAGACGGGTGTGGTCATGGCTCCACGCTAGGAGTGCCCCCTACTCTTTCGGATCGGCCGCAGGTCCCGAAGCCGTGTCCCCCTCAGGTTGTAGGCAGGGGGTTGACCCCACCTCCTGAGGGTGGATGAGCAGCGCCTGCACCCTGAGGGTTCATCCCTGAGAGGGGAGTACCGGGGTAGTACACCTCCTGCTCCTCCCCCTGTTCCTCTCCTGCTGCTTCCCCCGTCCCTTCCCTTATTCCGTCCCCAGGATCAGGCCCGACGTGGGGACCCCGGTGCCCGCGGTGACCAGGGTCCGGCGGGCGCCCGGTATCTGGTTCACGGACGTGCCGCGCAACTGTCTGACCGCCTCCGCCACCCCGTTCATCCCGTGCAGATACGCCTCCCCGAGCTGCCCTCCGTGCGTGTTCAGCGGCAGCCGCTCCGCGGCCACGAAGTCCGCGGCCTCCCCCGGCTCGCAGAACCCGAACTCCTCCAGCTGCGACAGCACGAACGGCGTGAAGTGGTCGTACAGGATCCCCACGTCGATGTCCGTAGGGGTCAGCCCTGAGGTCCGCCACAGCTGCCGCGCCACCACCCCCATCTCCGGCAGCCCGGTCAGATCGTCCCGGTAGAAGCTCGTCATCTGCTCCTGCGCTCGACCCGCGCCCTGGGCGGCCGCCGTGATCACCGCAGGCGGGTTCGGCAGATCACGGGCCCGCTCCAGGGAGGTGACCACCAGCGCCTGGCCGCCGTCCGTCTCCTGACAGCAGTCCAGCAGCCGCAGCGGCTCCACGATCCACCGCGAGGCCGCGTGCTCGGCGAGCGTGATCGGTCTGCCGTGGAAGTACGCCGCCGGATTCGTCGCCGCGTACTTCCGGTCCACCACGGCGACATGGCCGAACGCCTCGGGCGTCAGTCCGTACCTGTGCAGATACCGCTGGGCCGCCATAGCCACCCAGGAGGCAGGAGTGAGCAGCCCGAACGGCAGGGACCACCCCAGCGCCACCCCCTCCGCCGACGGCTCCCGCTGCTGCACCCCGGCACCGAATCTCCGTCCCGACCGCTCATTGAACGCGCGGTAGCAGACCACGACCTCGGCCACCCCCGTCACCACCGCGAGTGCCGCCTGCTGCACGGTCGCGCAGGCCGCCCCGCCTCCGTAGTGGACCCGCGAGAAGAAGGACAGCTCTCCGATCCCGGCTGCCTGGGCGACGGTGATCTCCGGGCTGGTGTCCATCGTGAACGTGACCATCCCGTCCACGTCGGCCGGCGCCAACCCGGCGTCGTCGAGCGCCGCCCGCACCGCCTCCACGGCGAGCCGCAGCTCACTGCGCCCGGAGTCCTTGGAGAACTCGGTGGCGCCGATCCCGACGATCGCCGTCCTTCCGCCGAGGCCGTCCCTCGTCCGTACGCTCACGACACGGCTCCCGCGGGGGAGGAGGGGACCGGGGCGCCGGCCGTGACCGTCACGGTCACCGTGCCGGTGACGTGCTTGCCGATGCCGTTCGCCCCGACGACCTTCACCGTGACGGTGTCGCCGCCGACTTCCTCGACCGTGCCGGTCAAGACCATGGTGTCGCCGGGGTAGTTGGGCGCCCCGAGGCGTATCGCCACCTTGCGGAGCGTCGCGCTCGGGCCGAAGTGATCGGTGACGTACCGCCCGACCAGCCCGTTGGTCGTCAGGATGTTCATGAAGATGTCCGGCGAACCCTTCGTCTTCGCCAGCTCCGCGTCGTGGTGCACGTCCTGATAGTCGCGCGACGCGATGGCCCCGGCGACGATCAGCGTGCGGGTGATCTCGATCTCCAGCGGTGGCAGCCGGTCACCGGTCCTCAGGTCCGCCGTCACGCCTCCCCCTCTCCGCGCTCTCTCCACTCACGATCAACTCGCCCAATTCCTGCAACACTTCACTCCCACACCCCAGATACGCGTCCAGCTGTCTCCCCCACAGGAAGTGCCGGTGCACGGGGTGCTCCAGGTCGGCCCCCGTCCCGCCGTGCAGATGCTGGCCCGTGTGTACGACCCGCTGCCCCGCCTCGGACGCCCACCAGGCGGCGGTCAGGGCGTGCGTCGCGTACGCGAGCCCCTCGTCGCGCCGCCATGCGGCCTCGTACGCCGTCACCCGTATGGCCTCGGTGTCCATGTACGCGTCGGCTGCCCGAAGCTGGACCGCTTGCTTGGCGGCGAGCGGGCGCCCGAACTGCTCGCGTGTATTGGTGTGCTCCACGGCTCTGGCCAGCGATCCCGCGCACACTCCGGCCTGCAGTCCCGCGAAGGCGGTACGGGCGGTGGCGAGCACGTCGTCATACGTGCCGTCGTCCCACGCGCCGTCGTCATACGTGCCTTCGCCATACGCGCCGTCATCGCCGTCGTGATGCGCGCCGCCGTCCCCACCCAGCGGCTCAGCCGGTGTCCCGTCGAGGATCAGCCGACCTGCCGACCAGGGCGCCGTCAGCTCCACCGGCGTGCACCGTGCATCCGCGGTCCGCGCCAGCCACAGTCGACGCCGGTCGTCCGCGACGAGCACGTGAGTGGCGTCCCGCAACCACGGCACCACGGGGACGGTTCCACTCAACCGCCCCGGTGCTCCCATCCGTACCTCTCCGGCCCGCACCGCTCCCGGCTCGAACACCGCCCCGCACACCACCACCGTCCCGTCCCCGATGCCGGGCAGCAGCCGCGCCCGCTGCTCCGGGGAACCGTGGGCGGCCACCGCCAGCAGCCCGTACACACAGCTCGCCGCGAACGGCACCTGGGCCGTGGTCCGCCCCTGCTCCTCCAGGAGGAGCACCAGACCGAGAAGCCCGGTGTCCTGCACGGCCGACACCAGCCCGGCCGCACACAGCGCCTTCCACAACTCGACGTCACTGCCGGTCCCCGCCGCGGCGAGCCGCTCGTGCGTGGAGAGGTCGCCGAAGATCCGCGCGGCCAGATCACGGGCGGCCGTCTGCTCCTCGGTGGGCGTGAAGTCCATGTCAGCGCTCACCACCTTCCGCACGTCCACCGAGGTCACGTGAGTCACCTCCCCGGAAGACCGGCAGCACCAACTCCTCGTCATACCGATCGAATTGGAGTCGCACGGGCATCCCGATCCGCACCTTGTCGTACGGCACCCCGATCACGTTGCTCACCATCCGCACGCCCTCGGCGAGCTCGATCAGAGCGACCGCGTAGGGAGGGGAGAAGGCCGGGAAAGGTGGGTGATGCATGACCACGTACGAGTAGACGGTCCCATCGCCGCTCGCCTCGACCGTGTCCCACTCCAGGCAGCCGCACGCGCCGCACCCCGGCAGCCAGGGAAACCGCAGGACCCCGCAGGCGCCGCACCGCTGGATCAGCAGCTGATGCCGCCCCACGCCCTCCCAGAAACCCGCGTTGTCCCGGTTGACCACTGGGCGGGGGCGCCTGACGGTCGGCTTCCTCCGCGTCGGCGCGTACTTGAGGATCCGGAACCGATGGGTGCCCGCGGGCTCCCCTCCCGCTCGTACGTCCATCCGCGTCGTGACGAAGTGCCCCGTGCCCAGCTTGGTCGTCTTGCGCTCGGAGACCGACTCGATCACGGCGTCGAAGGTGATCTCGTCACCGGGCCGCAGCGGCCGCAGATACTCCTGCTCGCAGTCGGTGGCGACCACGGAGGTGTACCCGGCTTCGTCGAGCAGCCCGAGCAGCTCCTCGTACGCGTCCGAACGGGCCACGTGCCCGGAGAGACCGCCCATGGTCCACACCTGAAGCATGGTGGGCGGCGCCACGGCGTCGGGTCCCTCATACGCCGGATTGGTGTCGCCCATCGCCTCGCACCAGTGCCGGATCATCGCCTCGTTGACCGGGTCCTTGCCCATGCCCGCGATGGCGGCCGCGCGCCCTTCGTACGCCCTGAGACGCATCCCCGACTCGTCACTCACGTCGCTCACCGCCGCCCCCTCGTCATCCCGAGCCGCATGGTCGCCACGATCTCCCGCTGCACCTCGCTCACCCCGCCCCCGAACGTGTTGATCTGCGCCGCCCTGTTCATCCGCTCCAGCTCGCCGTCCCCGAACATCCCCGGCGAACCGGAGCGCACCAGCGCATCCGCTCCCACAATTTCCTGACACATTCGGTACACCGCGACCGCCGATTCGGTTCCCACCACTTTCACGCCGCTCGCGTCGCCCGGGGCCAGCCGGCCGGCCCCGACATCCCCCACCAAACGCCAGTTGAGCAGGCGTGATGCCGCCAGCCGGGCATGTACCTCGGCCAGCCTCGCGCGCACCCACGGCTCGTCAACCCGACGCCGCCCCGTCACCGGATCGGGGGTGAGCGACGCCTCCAGCGCAGCCGCGTAGAAGTCCTCCGCCTGCATCCCGATCGCGGCAAGCGCGACCCGCTCATGGTTGAGCTGGTGGGTGATGAGACCCCAGCCGCCGTTCTTCTCCCCGACGAGATGCGTGGCGGGGACACGGACGCCGTCGTAATACGTGGCCGTGGTGGTCAGCCCGCCCACCGTTTCGATCGGCGTCCAGGAGAACCCGGGCGCATCCGTGGGCACGAGGATGATCGAGATGCCCCGGTGCTTGGGCGCGTCGGCGTCGGTGCGGCAGGCCAGCCAGATCCAGTCGGCGTTCTGGGCGTTGGAGGTGAAGATCTTCTGCCCGTCGATCAGCCAGTACTCACTCTCCGGCTCCGCGCCCTCCGGCAGCACGCCTTCCGGCACCGCACGCGTCCGCAGCGAGGCGAGGTCCGTCCCCGCCGAGGGCTCCGAGTACCCGATCGCGAAGACGAGGTCCCCGCTCAGGATGCGCGGCAGGAAGTACTCCTTCTGCTCCGGGCTCCCGTACTCCATGAGGGTCGGCCCGACGGTGTTCAGCGTGACCATCGAAACCGGCGCACCGGCCCGGTACGCCTCGTCGAAGAACACGAACTGCTCGTCCGCGCCGCGCCCTTGCCCGCCGTACGCGACAGGCCAGCCGAGCCCGAGCAGTCCGTCGGCGCCGATGCGGCGCAGCAGCGCACGCCGCCGCCCGGGGTCGTCGGCGGACGGAGGCCCCTCGGGCATCAGATCCCGGAAGTACGCACGCAGCTCGGCGCGCAGCCGTTGCTGGCGCTCGGTGGGGGCGAGGTGCACGGCGGCGGCCCTCCCGGACCTCGTACGAACAAGGGTTTCTGACTGTCCGTCAGACAATGTGGACTGTCAAGGTCACGGGACACCCGCACACAGGAGACGCACGGCAGAAGGCGGCACTCGGAGGGCACACGAAAAAACGCCTGCGCGACGGCACCGAAGTACCGCCGCGCAGACGCGTCACACCCCAGAAAGCACACCCCACACGGGCTTCACGGCCGATGAGCCCGACGGCGCATCGACCCCCGACTCACCAGAGGTCGGTGAAGTTGACGACGGTGTTCGACTGGTCGATGGCCGTGAACGCGGAGCGGTTCACCTGAGCCGTGTTGCTCTGGTTCGAGGCGCCCGAGCCGACTGCCTGCTGCTGCGTGGTGGAGGAGTTGCCGCTGTTGTCGTGTCCGACCCCGCTGCCGCTGACGGTTGCGACGCCCGCGTTCGATCCGTTGTCCGCGAAGGCGCCGTTGTCTGCCGCCGCGACACCCGCGAAGAGGGCTGCAGCGAGGGGCAGAGCCGAGACGGCGGCGAGAACACGGGCAGTACGGATGCTTGCCATGTGAATTCCTCCAGAACCAGGTGTACAGAACCAGATGTACGAGCCCGATGTACGAGCCCGATGTACGAGCCAGTTGCACGAGCCAGACCCACGAGCCCGTGCGCATCGGGAAGTACGGCTTGTTCCGAGGCGGTTGGCCGACCGCCTCAGCGTTGTTCACGACGTCGCGAGTCCAGAGTTGCCCATCAAATCCCCGGCGAACCACCTCGGAAGCCCTGATTCCCCCTCAAGCGTGAGGACTTGTCGATAAACACCCTTCGTGACAGCAAAACCCCAGCTCAGCCTGGACCGGGCGACTCAATCCCAGACGCCGCAAGGGGTGAAGCGTTCCGCCACATTTTCGGCCAATACGCCCCGTGACCCCGGTGAGCGCCCACACACCCGGCGAGCCCTTCCCTTTTTCGAACACTCGTACGAACATAAAGGCATGGCCACCACCGACCGGCAGGCCACGACCGTGGCCCTGGCCCACGCCCTGTCCGCCGCCGAGCGCGGCCTCGCGGTGATCCCGCTGTCCCGGACGAAGCTCCCAGCCCTGCGTTCCCCCCACCGCGCCGCCCCTCCCCACGACGCCCCGCACCGCGACGGCCCCGACCACCCCACAACACCCGCCTGCCACGGTGAATGCGGCCGGTTCGGACACGGCGTTTACGACGCCTCGACCGACCCCCGCCGCATCCGCGAGCTCTTCGCCGCCGCCCCCTGGGCCACCGGCTACGGCATCGCCTGCGGGCTCGAACCACACCACCTCATCGGCGTCGACCTCGACACCAAATCGGGCACGGACTCCTTGGCGGCCCTGCGCGAGCTGGCCCTGCGCCACCTGTTCACGATCCCGGAGACCGTCGTCGTCCTGACCCCCAGCGGCGGCCGCCACCTCTGGCTCAGTGGACCGCCGGAGGTGGTCGTCCCCAACTCGGCCGGCCGCCTCGCCCCCGGCATCGACATCCGCGGCGCCGGCGGCTACCTGGTCGGCCCCGGGTCACGCACCGACCACGGCGTGTACCGCACAGCTCCAGGCACCGCTCAACTGCCTCCCGCGCCCTGCCCGCGCGCACTTCTGCGCCTACTCACGCCTCCGCCCCGTACGCACCACCGCACGCCCCCTGCGACCGGCCAACACGGCCAGGGACTCGTCCAGTTCGTGCTCGCCGCCCACGAGGGCCAGCGCAACACCCGCCTCTTCTGGGCCGCTTGCCGCGCCTATGAGAACGGCATCGGCCCGGACCTCGTAGACCCTCTGGTCGCCGCGGCCCGAAGCGCGGGCCTCAGCGAACGCGAGGCCCGCGCGACGATCGCGTCGGCCGCGCGGATGACGGGGCGAGAGGCGGGCGGATAACAGGGCGTCGGCCCGCAGACCGGACCTGTCCCCGGCAGGGACAGCGGCGGGCACCTTCGGCCATCAGAGGTGCCGAGCCGGGAAGGAGACTGGACTGACAAGCGGGGCGGGGGGCAAGGCGGTGAAAGGGGCTCATCTGGTGCGAAGCGTGCCGCTCGCATGGGGTCTTGGCATAAGCTCACTTGCAACGGACTGTTGTTGTGTGCTTCGTCTGGGGGGACTGCATGGACATCGAACTCGCCACGTTGCTCACGTCGCTGCGTTCCGAGATCAACCGCGCTCGACTGGATGCGGCCGGGCAGGATGTGCGCTTCCGCATCAATTCGATTGACCTCGAGCTGCAAGTTGCGGTGGAGAAGTCAGCCGAGGCGAACGCCGGTGTGCGGTTCTGGGTGGTCTCACTTGGCGGCAAGGGCGGCGTGAAGTCGGCGGAGACGCACATGATCAAGCTCAGCCTGACCGCCGAGACGGACACCGGTGAGCCGGTCCTGACCGGTGATGACATTTCGGACCTGCTCTCCTCGAACTGACCACTGGATGAGCCCGATCGACACCGCCCGCGTGGCTGAGATCATCGTCAGGAACGGAACCAGGAGCGAGTACGGATCTGGCTACCGGATCAGCTCCCGGCTGATCCTCACCGTGGCCCACCTGCTCGGCGCCAGTACGGATCCCACCTGCACCGTCCTGCTCGGCGGCGTTGACGCCGAGCTCCCCGCGACGCCGGTATGGCTGGCTACAGGGCGGGATATGGCGCTGCTGCGCCTCGATTCCGTCGCGGAGGCCGGTCCGCTGGACAGCGTGCCTCCAGTCGCCCTTGGGGGCTTGCCGGACGGTGTGGGCAGTGTGCCGTTCGCCGGGGTCGGCTTTCCGGCATATGCGCAGCGTCCCAGCTCAGCCGAGAGACGAGGACTTCGACGGCGAGACAGTAGACAGGTCAACGGGTTCGTACAGCTGGGCTCCAACATGAAGTCGGGGCTGCTGGATCTCACTTTCACGACGGCACCACCAGCCGAAAAGGGCCCCGATGGACAGGATGCCTGGCAGGGCATCTCGGGTACGGCCCTGTTTACATCGACCCAGGATGGCAGCCTGCTGGTCGGAGTACAGGCGCATCGACTGCCCGCTGCGGGGACCGGCAGCGCGGAGGCCGAGCCAATCGTCGAGGCGCTGAAGGACCCGGAGTTCGTCCGGTTGCTCGCTCTCAATGGCGTACGGCCACAAGCCTTGGCAGTTGACCCACCTGGCCATGATCCCAAGAGCCTTCTGCGGGCGGTGATCCCGCAACAGAAGCTCATCGAGGGCTTCGGCGATTTCAAGAAGAACCTCACCCACGAACGGCTCCCCTTCGTCTCGCCAGGCAGCGAACACCCGGCCGAGCCTCAAAATCTGTTTGTGCGGCTGGTGACTTCCGTAGACCGGGGCGTACTACTGGTAGGCGCGGCGGGCACCGGCAAGAGCCGCACAGGGATTGAGGTGGGTCAGCTCGCGCTGGAGGCGGGTTGGCGGGTGCTGCACGTTCTACCCGGCGAAGATGATTCGATCACCGATCAGATCGCCGAACAGGTGCTCGCCACCCCCAGCGCAGTACTGGTAGTGGTCGACTACTTGAACGAGTCGCAGCTCGACCTGCCGGCGCTGCGGCACCGACTTATCCCCGAGGCACACCGCCGCGGTATCCAAGTGGCGCTGCTTGCCTCCGTACGTCCCGGCTGGCTGAAGAAGGCCGACCGCGCGCTGTTGCACGGGTTGTTCGACGAGGTGGAGCTGCGGCAGGACTACGAGTTCCAGCGGTTGGTCACCGACAACGCTCTGACGACGATGGCACCGACCGCCATCCGCCGACTGGGTATGGCTCGCATGCTGGCGGTCTGCGGGCATCGCCCCATCGTTGCCCTGCTGGTCGCTCGTGAGATCGAACGCAGGGTTGTGGCGGGCCTCTCCGTGCCCGAGACGGCTGACCTGCGGTCCGGTGGCGAGCTGTCTGCCTGGCTGGAAAGCCGGCTCAGCGAGGACGGCCTTACCGTCCCTGGCCGCGAGGACACCTTCACCCCAGCGCGCGCTTCGCATGGCTTGGTGGCAGCCGCAGCTGCCACCGCAGCCTGCCCACAGTCCCGCGTCGAGGTGACAGCGGCTGCCCACGCTGCCCTCGCTGGGGCCGCCGGCTCGGCACCGCAGGCCGAGGACGTTGTGGCGACCCTCGTCTCGCTCGGCTGGCTGGAGCCCGACAACGGGGTGCTGTCGGTAGCCCACGACGTTGTCGCCGACCAGTTCGTGGAGTCCGTCATGCTCCCAGAGCGCGAAGGAACCCCGGATGTCACAGGTGCCCATGCCATGCTCGCGGGCTGTCTGACGGGCCCGCGCACCGTCGGCCGCTTCGCCGTCAATATTGGCCGTGTTGTCACCGACATGGCCCTCGCGGACCGCGCTCCCTTTGTCTTCCCCGTACTCGACGGCTGGTTCACCGAAAATGCCGAAGACATAGGCCGTGTCATGCGCCACGACTCCGACCTGGGCAGCTACGCCCTTGGCGCCATCTGCTCGGGGCCGCCCTGGTCCGCCTCTGCAGTTCAGCACTGGCAGCAGGTCGTCAACCCATGGCTTACCGACTTCGGCGCCAGCATAAATGCCCGCCACCTCCTCTACCGTGGCCTGCGCCATCTCCCCGGCGACGGCGCCCTACGTCTCGTCCCCACCGCGCTGGCCTGGCTCAAATCCCACGGGCAAACGCGGAAGGCAGGTTTCGTCCTCAGGACATTGCTCTTGCGCACGGACCTCCCAGCTCAGGCCGTACGGCAGACCTTCACCATCACGCTCACCTGGCTGGACGACCACACCACCGCCCCTGAAGCCCAGTTCGTCCTCGCCTCGCTGCTCTCCCGCGCCGACCTCACCCCGGACGACGCTCAGCGGGCCATCTCCACGGCCTTCACCTGGCTGAACGACCACGCCACCACCCCTGCAGCCCAGTTCGTCCTCAACTCGCTGCTCTCCCGCACCGACCTCACCCCAGGCAACGCTCAGCGGGCCATCTCCACCGCCTTCACCTGGCTGAACGACCACGCCACCACCACCGAAGCCCAGTACGTCCTCAACTCGCTGCTCTCCCGCACCGACCTCACCCCGGACGACGCTCAGCGGGCCATCTCCATCGCCCTCGCCTGGCTGAACGACCACGCCACCACCACCGAAGCCGAATTCGTCCTGGACCCGCTGCTCTCCCGCGCCGACCTCACCCCGGACGACGCTCAGCGGGCCATCTCCACCGCCCTCGCCTGGCTGGACGACCACGCCACCGCCACCGAAGCCGGATTCGTCCTCAC